>SLJO01000202.1 GCA_007135095.1 Bacteroidales bacterium
AAAAGCCCCAGGGCCCGGTCGACATCATAAAGCAGCCACCGCCAGCGTCCGTCATGGCCTTTCGGGGCATAGGGATTGTAATCAACCCTCAAACGCCAGAAGTCTATATTATTTGATGGCCAGTCGGTATTCTGAAAGTATATCTGGGAAGAGTAATAGTCAAGGAAATTATTTATATCCATCATTTCCAGCACCTGGCTGAGGTTTTCGTCACTGCCAAGGTCATTACCGGCAATAAAATCAACCATCTGGTTATAATGGACATTGTCACCCTCTATTATAGTGTTCTGCCTGGTAAGCAAATCAATGTTGCCGGGGTCAATGCCATATACCCTCTCCAGGTAGTGCCTGTCGTACCTCTCGCGGAAATTTTTGATTCCCCAGTACTCCCCGTTTAAAAAGACAACAGTTGGCCGGTAGGCCTGTGTATCAAGGTCCAGGTGACTGGCGAGGCTTTGCACCGCAGCATCCCTGAACATAGTAACCGCCCAGTCATTGCCTGACTGCCTTAAAAGCAGGCGGTTATAACTTGTGTAGGGGAGATCGGGGAAAATCTGGTAGTTAAAACGGCTTTCCCCGTATTCACTTCTTGCATAAAGCCTTAATGATTTAATAGGATCCCTCCTTGTCCAGCCCCCGTGTATTCTTATTCCTATATCCTGCTGGAAGTACATATCATCTGCAAAAAATTCAATGGATGCCGGCCGTTCCCACTCTATACCCCTGTTGTGATAGTTTCCGGTCGAATGGCTGCCTGCATAACTATCGCCCGGAACGTAGATTCCTGTTGCATCAGAAAATAAATGGTCATGGTCGGTTATTATGGAAACCACATCCATGGCATACCGCTCCCTTCCGCCGGGAAAAACGAAATAGGTTGCTGATGTGACAGGACTGTTGAGAAAACCCGGTTTGACGGCCGTAGCCCTTATGATGGTGCTTTTTGCAACCCTGCCTTCCGGTGGCTTCCAGCCGCGCCATTCCGGGGGCAGGACCGAGGTGGTCGGGATCTCCGAATGTTGATTCTCCTCTTCTGATCTGTCTGTGATCGTAATTGCAGAGGTGTACTCAAGCGAGCTGGCATCCGGGACTGACCCGTCCAAAGTATAATAAATCACAGCTTCATTGTCAGCATGGGAAAGCTCCAGCGAAAAATCGCCGGTGTAAAAACCCGGATTATGTGAAAAATTGTTTTTTTCCAGGATTCCTGACCAGGCCTCGGTATCATTTACCTGACCGGGAGTCGGCTGGCTGAAAAAATACAAATCGCCAGTTCCGTCAGGAAACCTGCCGTATGAGATATCGGTGGGAACAGGAATGGGTGGTATTTCGTCAACCCTGATGTCATCAGGGGATGTGAGTATTAGCTCCTCGCCATCAGAGCTGATACTGAAGTTTGTATGCAGTGGGGAATCTGTGTTTGTGCGGTCTTTTCCCGATGCCCATACCAGGAGTAAATCGCCGGGGTTGAGCACCATTGCAGGAAATACCCATTTGAAGGGGCTGCCATAATCGTCAGAAAGACCAAAGCCTTCAAGATCAACCGGTAAGGAACCATAATTATATAGCTCAATCCAGTCCTCAAAATCTCCGTCTTCATCATTGATCGTAGTGGCATTGGAGGCCATCATCTCATTTATCGCCAGGTCCTGCGACAGTATTGCAGGCAATGAGATAAAGAGTAACAGGAAAATATGCAAACAAACAACCCTGGGTAAACGGGTACTCATTTTATTAAAGGAATTAATTTATGGCCCCTGTTTGACAATACACCCAACTTCACATGCCAGACAACACCCTGCGGTGAACCGGCTTTAAGCCATAAGGGACGCCCCGAAGTGGCCTGAAAACTATTACCGGCATTGACTATTCTGAATGAATTTATCCTTAATTGAAACTAACCTTTTCGGAATCAATGAGATTGCATTCTTTAATGCGGGACTATTATGCGAGAAAATAAATTTTATCAGCAGGATACGAGGCTACGAGCCTAAAGTTCGTCTTCGTCAAAGAAAAGGTTCACACTTTTAACACCGGCAAGTTTCCTGATATCAGAAACAAGATTACTGCCTCTTTGTTCATCCTTCAATTTAATATAATAGGAGAATTCCATTATTTCATCGGGGTCCTGGCCAATTGTTTTGACATTTACCAGTTTTTGCCTGCGGCAGTATTGCCTGAAAATATCGACGAAGGGATTTTCCGGTACCTGGTCACCTTTTGCAGTTATCTGCATTAGAAATTCCCTGTTCTGGGGAAGCGCGAAACGGAATCTTGTTACAACCAGGAATACCGATCCAACAAACAAGGTTCCCACTATAGCCACCGAATAAAGCTTCACCCCGGCTGCCAGTCCGATAGCCAGAGCAAAAAATATGAACATTATATCGGAAGCATCCTTTACGGCAGTCCTGAACCGAATGATCGACATGGCGCCTACCATTCCAAAGGCCCTGGCCAGGTTGTTCCCGATTACCATTATCACGATGGCAGTTATCATAGTCAGCATTATGATGGAAATGGTGAAGGAGGCAGAATAATTCAGTCCCTTGTAAGTATATTTATATAAAAGCGCGATGGTAATTCCGCAAAGCATTGCAACGAAAACATTGCCAATGACATCTGCAGTGGTGATGTTGAACATGAAAATATTCTGAAAATCGTTTCCCATTTTGTAAAGGCTTTATTTAATACTCCCTTCTGACCATCTGTGGTACTGTATACCGGTAAATACTGTAACCTTAAGAGAACCCTGTTTGCGCAGGATGGCTGGCAGGAGGGTTTTATCTCTTGCCTGTCAGTATGTCGCAAGTATTTTTTCCCTGTTAATATCTATTCCTATTGTATATTTTGAAAGTGCATCATTCCGGAGCCTGAATTCCTGGACCACTGATCGGGCCCAAACCGGCATCACATGGTTAAAGTACTTAATTTCAAGAATAAAATGATTTTTAAACAAAGGCTTTAACCCTTGCTCCTCAAAAAGAGAGCTTACCGGGGTAAAGATCCGGCTTCTTATATTTTTATCAAATGTTATCCTGACCCCGTGGTCCATCTTTCCGTGGTAGGGCTCCCTTTCGTAAACAACCAGGCAGGTTGGGATAAACTGCCCTTTCTTTATATGATACATGAATTTGCCGGCATCTTTTAAAGCTTTATCCCTGTCTCCATTCGGGATGATATACTTTTCCAGGTCGCCGTTTTCCAGCAGTTTCCCAACATCTTCAAAACGGACGAGTGACCTGTACTTTTTCTGTCGTGCCTCAATTTTTCGTTTGATCTCCAGTAACACTCTGCAGCCCTTTGAAGGTTCATTGTATCCCCTTATCCTGAATTTTCTGCGAAGCATGATCCCCTCATGCTTCTGGGCATAGCAGGCCATGTTCTTGCTGTCAAAGTAAATGCTTCTTACGGTATATTCAGCATATCCGTTCCCGTTTTCTACTGCGTAACTATCAGGCTGAACAAAAGATGAAATACGCTCACGAAGGGCATCCATCCTGTGATTAGGAACCAGATATTTACGTTCAATTCTCAGCAGCATAATTAATTCTCAAAAATCACTTTTAACATTCGCCTGATGTAATTCCAGGCTGATATTTCCCCGCAGACTATTTCTGCCTGTACCAGCATATTTGGCATAAAGGTACCGGGATTTTCTTCAATCAAGGCTGTAACAAAAATTCTCTGCTTCTGGTCTATAAACTGAACCGTGTTGTCCATGTTGATTATCCGGGCGCTGTGAGTGTGCCTGTTTGAATTCACCCTTAAATTTACGGGTGTGTCATATTCAATATATGCCATCTGATAAAGCTCTACCGGAAATGTTACCATCAGCCTTTCCATGTCAGCCACCCTGATTATAGTTTCATTGCCAGGTTCATGACTCTGGTCCCTGATTATTGTTCCTGTAAACGGGATCAGGATATTAAAAGCATCGATCCGGTTTTCTGTCTGCTCTATCTGTCTTTGATAAGACCTTATATTGGTTCTTATCAGCTCGCGTTCCTCGGGTTTAGCCCCTGCTTCCAGCATCTCAATTACAGATCGGGCAATATTTATGTTTTGCTTCTTAACCCGGTAATCATTTTGGGCCAGATCCCAGGCTTCGTCGGCAATAACTCCTGTCTTATGAAGGCTTTCCATTCTTGCCACCAGCCTTTTTTGTGTTTCATACTCCTGCTCGGCCAAAACAAGCCTTTGCCTTGCTGAGTTGATCTCTTCCTGTCTTTCCCCCGATAGGGAAATCTGCAGAAGCCCTTTTTGCTCTTCAAGCCCAGTCAGCAACCCCAGCAGCCTTCGTTCCTCTTCATAGGATCTTATGTAACCTACAGTGTCTCCCTTATTAACAGTTTTACCGGTAAAGACCTTTTCATTGGCAAGAAATTCTGCATGATCGCCGCGCTGGAACTCAAGGACGGAATAATAAGATATCTGGTTGGTAAGATTGTTTTTTTCGCTGTTAAGTATGGTGCCATCAGGCAGCCTGGTGAGCCTCCACTCCATCACTGGCAATATAACACCCTTAGTGTTAATGTTATAGGGGATTTCCACATAATAGGCAACAGCTGAAAGTACAATTAACACAAGCAAAACCAAACCCGACCTGAAAAGAATCCTCATCAGAAAAAGATTAACTGTGACTATTAATTTATGGTTAACAAATTTAACAAAAAAGAATTAATAATTTTCAGATAATCCCGATCATCTGTCATGTGGCCGATATATATGCAGTATGGTGAGGCTCAGAGAATAATAATTTTTTTGTTTATTCATGGTCCGGGCTGTCAGGATTATTTATGCACCAGAAATTTCTTTGAAAACACATGCTTGCCAACGACCATTTTCAAAATATAAACTCCTGCAGGGTGGGAGAAGGGGTAATTGTGCAATCCTCTGCCCTCCAGTCTATCTCTTGCAATCATCCGGCCGCTTAAATTGAAAATTTCAATATGTGCCGTTCCTTCCATGGGACTGTCAATATATAAATGAGAATTGTAATGGAAGGCATGTGCTTCATATCCAGTATCATTCTCTTCTTCATCAATGCTGTAACCCTCAAGCGTGATATTGTCAAAACGGTTGTTGCCGGAGGAGCCTGAGGCCTCTTCGCCATGAAACAATATCCTGATGCTGAACTGCCGGTTGTCATCTGCACCTTCTACATCTGCAAAACTAAACCTGAATTGCTGGTAAGACATAGTGATATCAAGCGTGTCGCTGCAAAGGCTCCATCCATCAAGGTCATTGGTGCGGTAATACACTGTCTGCTGCCTTGCGCCATTGGGAGTCCGTTTGACCATATACCGAAATACAGCATTGCGGAACCCGGTTGTAGGCAGTGAAAAGATAAGTTCCATGTTGTCAGAGGGATTTCTCACTCTAAGGGCGCTTCCCGCAGGTTCTCCCATATCTGCATTCAGGAGCGTTCCGTCATTAACCTGGTCCATATAGCCATCGCCCGTCCCGGCATATGCCATCAATGCATTCGTCGGGGAATAGTCTGCCGGCACGGTATAAATATCACCTTCAGGCAGGTCATTGAAGTGCCAGAAATGGACAGGAGTGGTGGGTTTCCCGAATTGCTGATCCATCCATTCCGTCCGTAACATCAGCCAGTCGGTCATCCAGGCTATCTCGTGATAGTATGTCGGCGCTATATACCAGTTTGGCCATATATATTTATTCAGTACTGGCCACCGTATAAAATTCCGTCCCTGTGCTTCACTTAGAATCAGCGCATTTTCGTCAATGCGGCTTTCTAGTGAATTATCTGAAAACCGGCCCCTTCTTAGCTGCCACCATCTTTCCCTGTACCTGGCCTTGAATTCAGGATCTTCAAAAAGCCGTATGTACCAGCCATTCATGTATTGAGCCCTGGTAATAAGAGGGTAGTACCATCCTGTGGGTTGCCACCCCTCCAGAAAGTCGGCATTGCCAAGGCTAAGGTTAAAGTCCCATAAAGGCCCCATTACAAGTTTGCCGCCACGGTCCTTATGCATGAATGTGCTGAGGCGGAAACCATCAATCTCTTTTAGCAGCTCGGTCATCAGATGG
>SLJO01000158.1 GCA_007135095.1 Bacteroidales bacterium
GGCCCAGGGGGGCATACAGGGCAAAAAGGTGGTTCTTCCCGGCAAAGGTATAGCCAACCATTATCCTCAGGGGGATTACCGGACCCTGCAGCTCGAAATCGTCAGTGAAACTAAATCGCGTGGCAGGGCTTTCATTGGGAATTCTTACATCATTATAGCGCTGGAAAGGAAGGCCGGTTTCAAAAACCAGGCTTGGCTGGCTGTAAACACCACAAAAGGGTGTGAGCAACATAAATAGCAACATAAGCTTCCTCATCGGATCGGTTTTAAGTGCCAGGATCATATGCGAATAAATTCTTTCGGTTCATCCTATAAATATAGGAAAATTCCTGACCGGGGAAAAATCGGTGCCGCGGATTTACGATAATACTGCAGTTCTGTTGCAGAAATCTGGCTATCAGGAATTGCAACAGGGAATAAGACCGGAAACGGGGGTAAGCAGCGCCTTGTCCCTGAAAGCGATAAACCAGGGGTTCACAGTTCTTTCCTTGTTATAACGGAGCGGCATGTCGGTGTTGGAGGCCAGAACAACTTTGCCTCCCGAGGCAAGGATTATGGCGTGCCCTGCGGCAGTATCCCATTCCCGGATATTGCTGAAGCGCGGATAGATATCGGCTGAACCCTCAGCCACCATGCAGAATTTAAGGGCACCCCCCCTTGTAATCATCCGGCTGCCTGGAAATTTCCTGACCACCTCCCGGATAAAACCAAGGGTTCTCTCATCCATGAAGGAACGGCTGCCGGCTATGTCAAGGCCCGTTTTCATGACACAGGGAAGTGGCAACCCCTTGAGGGGGACTTTTTTCTCCGGTTTATCACCGGCAGGACCGGAATGAGGGGAGGTTTGACCTGCGGCCACGGTAAAAGATCCGGCAATTCCTGATGCCCCTTCGAACCGCATTGCGCCAACCCCCGCAATGCCGGCATATAAAATATCGCTTACCGGTATATAAACCACTCCCGCCACAGGCATCCCTGCTTCGACAAGTGCGATATTCACGGTAAACTCCCCGTTGCGGTCGATAAACTCCCTGGTGCCGTCAAGCGGATCAACCAGCCAGAATAACTTCCAGTGCTTTCTTTCGCCGAAAGGGATCTCCCTGCCTTCCTCGCTTAAAACAGGCAGTCCGGTCCTCTCCAGGGTGGAAAAGATAACCGCATTGGCACGAAGGTCGGCTTCGGTAACAGGAGAATCATCGGACTTTTTCTCCACCGCAATTTCAGTTTTCCCGTACACCTCCATGATTGCTCCGCCTGCGCTCAGTGCAGCCTGTGCAGCGAGATCAAGCAAAAACCCGATATCATAATCCTTGTTGATCATATTCAAGTCCACAGTAAAATTCTTCGCCAAAATCAGGCTGTCCATCCCCGGGAGAGGAGGCCTTATGCCCCTTTGGTCCATGGCGGGGAAAAGGCTTCTCTGCAGGCTTTATCCCGGGAGAAATTTTCTGCAGGCTCTGCCCCCTAAGATCGCATTATGCCAGTTAGGCCCATCGGGGTTTACAAAAAGGCTTTTCTGCGGGCTTTATCCCCGCATGAAACTTTCTGTTTTTAAAAAAAGTTTAACCCTCTGTTTAGTTAATTATAGGTGTCAGCACCATGTTGCGGAAAGAAACCGGCCCGTGGTCGCCCTGTAAAAAGATCGGTCCGGGAGCAAAAACATCGGATTGCAGTGCACCGCCGGTGGGACCATATACAGGTTCGTTATCAATAATTTTCACACCGTTAAGAATTACCGTCACGTGCCTGTCGGCGAGAGTAATATCCATTGTCTGCCATTCGCCCGCCGGCCTTTCAGCAGCCTCAGAGGGCGTTATACGGCTGTATACCGCTCCCATGTTATGATCATTGGGTTCCCTTCCATAGGAATCCAGAACCTGTATCTCGTATATGCCCCGCAGGTATACACCTGAATTACTGCCTTGAGGGATATTGACATCAAGGGTGAGGTTGAAATCTTCAAACTCATCAATTGTGCGCAGGTTGCCATAACTAACAGCCGGTTCACCCGGGGTCTGTTTTGCATCATTGTACAGCACCCCATTCACTGCCCTGAACCCGTTTACCCGGTTTTCCTCAATCAGCTCCCAGCCCGTCAGGTCGCGGCCGTTGAATAATTCAACCGGCTCGCCGTACTCCAGGGCATCAAGATCCGGGGCGGGTGGCACTTCGGGTAACCTGGGGCCCTCGAACCAGGTTGAATCAACACCCATCCCGTCGCCCCTGGGTTCAAGGAAATAACCGGAAATTGTCTCTCCGTCAGATTCGGCTTCCATCCAGCTGGTAATCATGTGGACGCGGGGCTCATTGCCCGTGCCCCTTTGGCGGCGGGAGGTGCGGGTAACATGAAGTACCCCGTCGCCGGTCAGAAAAACATTGGCAACCGGAGTTACACTTCCCCATTTCCAAAGCAGCTCGGCATCAAGGTAATTATCTTCCTGGGTTACCCCAAGCCATCCCACCCATCCCCCATCAATATCAAAACTCCAGTGCCCAAGAAAATCTTCCAGCCCGGCGGGTTCCGCATCGTTTTCAGCAACCTGCTCGCAGGCAGTAAGCGGCAGGAGGGCCGCGATTACAACAAAACTAAAAATAGTTGATCTCATTATTTTAAATTTAAGGTTAATAGTTATTCTGATCCAAACCATTGGTTGCCAGCATATATACTTATTTAACAACCTGTTTGCTTTGATTATTTTAGCAATGAATTATAATGTTGCAGGGACTTGAAACAAGCCCTTATTCATTTGCCTCAAGATAATAAAATTTGTCTGGATTGCAATCGGAATGGGAAATAATTCACTTGCGGTCAGAATAACCCTTACTGCCGGATTGTACATCGAAATAACAATTTGTATATTACCGCGCCGAAAATCCTTTAACAGCATTGTTAAAATCACATCCAACTTATTCTAACACCATGCAGAAATTCATAATCACAACTCTATTGCTTAAAGCAACCATTACATTCCTTATTGTGGCCCAGCCGGAAAAACCGCCACTTACCCATGATGTTTATGACGGCTGGAACAACCTGGCCCGCCAGCAAATCTCGGCTGACGGGAGGTGGGTAAGCTGGGAGGTCAATCCACAGGAAGGTGACGGATGGCTCTATCTGCAGGATTTACAGCAAGACCGGCTGGACTCTGTGCCAAGGGGCAACAGGGCTGTTTTTTCACCCAATTCCGATTTCATGGCCTTTTACGTCAGTCCGCCCAAAAGCATCCTGCGGCAAGCCCTGCTTCCTGGTCCGGGTGCGGTTCAAATGCCCGGAGATTCAGTTGGAATATATGTTTTTGCCAGCTCATCGAACACGACTGCCGGAAGGGTCGAAACATTTACAGTGGCGGGTGAGGAATCAAGCTGGATGGTATATCTTATAAGGGACAGGGCACCGTCAGCGGAGCCAACCGGAGGCATGCCGCAGCAAGGGCAGGCTCCGGGTGAGCAATCCGGCAGCATGCCGCAGCAAAGGCAGACTCAGCCAGGACAGCCTCAGGGAGCCAGGATGATAATCTTTAACCCCGTGACGGGACAAAAACACGAATTCCCCGATGTTGTTGATTACAGCTTTTCCAAAAACGGGAAACTGGCAGCATTTATCCAAACTGCAAATGCACAGGATCAGGTAATTCCCGGTCTGCACGGGTACGGAACAGGCAAGAGTGCAGTTCAAACCACCGTCAATATCTTCAATACAACAAACGGGACAACAACAAGGATCCTTGAGAAGGCGGGCAGCGTCAGTTCTGTCACAACATGTGACCAGGGCCTGCAGGCTGCTTTTCTGGTGTCATCCGACAATTCGGAATCCGGCCACCCTGACAACCGGCCAGCCGGCCGGACCCTTCAAAACGGCACCGCCGGCACCGCCGGACCGGATAAATCCTATGACCTGTGGTACTGGAAAGAAGATGCCGCCGGGGCATCGAAAATAGTTACCTCCACAACTCAGGGCATGCCTGAAGGATGGAACATAAGAAAAAACCAGCCGGTGACCTTCAGCGGAAACGGTGACAGGTTATTTTTCGGTACCGCGCCAACACGTGAGCCCCGGCCCCGGGAACCATTGCTTGCGGATGAAAAATACAGCGTTGATATCTGGCATTACCGGGACTCCCGCATTCAGCCCCAGCAGCTTGTGGAGCTTTTGCCGGATCAAAACAGAGCGTACCCCGCGGCATTCAATGTTGGCAGCGACAAAATGGTTCAGCTGGCACGGCCTGACATGCCCGGTGCAACAACCCTGCAAAGGGGCAATGGCAACTTTGAACTGGGAACATCGGCACTGCCTTACCAGATACAGAACTCGTTTGAATCGGGTGAATATACCGATATTTACCTTATCGATGTGAATACCGGTAACCGGAGACTGGTGCTTGAAAAACACCGTGGCTCAATTCACCGCTCCACGCTGGGAGATGCAAGACTCTCGCCCGGTGGCAGATATCTGATCTGGTACAGCCAGGCCGACAGCAACTGGCACGCAATGTCCACTACCGGTAATAAGGAAAGGAACATTACAGCAGATATCCCCTTCCCCCTGTTTAACGAGCAATTTGACCAGCCCTCCCTGCCGGGCCCCTATGGCATTGGCCCCTGGACTGAAGATGACCGTTACGTGCTCATCTACGACCGGTATGATATCTGGAAAGTTGATCCCACAGGAAGTGAAAAAGCTGTATCGCTTACCGGCGGCTATGGCAGGGCAAACAACATACGCTTCCGGCATATACAAACCGAAAGTGAGAAAACAGCCATCGGAGCACGGGAGGCCATCACTCTTTCAGCCTTTCATATATACACAAAGCAAAGCGGCTTTTACACGGTGCGCACTCACAGACCCTCAGCACCTGCACGCATCATTATGGATGATGTAAGCTTTGACACCCCCGTAAAGGCAAAAGATGCCAATGTAATTATCTGGAGAAAAGGCACCTTCACCCATTATCCTGATCTTTGGGTAAGTGACCCGGATTTTCACAATCCGCGAAAGCTCTCAAGTGCAAATCCCCGGCAAAGCCTGTATAAATGGGGTACCGCAGAGCTGGTGGAATGGGTTTCATTCAATCACGATTCCCTCCAGGGCATACTGTACAGACCGGAAAATATGGAACCCGGCAAAAAATACCCGATGATCGTTTATTTCTATGAGCGGATGTCAGATAACCTTCACAGGCATTATGTGCCTGCCCCGAGCCGGGCGACAATCAACATCCCCTACACTGTAAGCAACGATTACCTGGTTTTCGTGCCCGATATACCCTATGCCATCGGTTATCCGGGACAAAGTGCATACAATGCAATAATAAGCGGAACACAGGCGATGCTCAGCCGGTTTGATTTTATTGACCGCCTGAACATCGGCATCCAGGGCCACAGCTGGGCCGGATACCAGATTACATGGCTGCTTACCCGTACCGGCATGTTCAGGGCAGCCATGGCAGGAGCCCCGGTTGCTAACATGACAAGTGCCTACGGGGGCATCAGATGGGAAACCGGACTCAGCAGGATATATCAGTACGAAGAGAGCCAGAGCCGGCTCGGAGGAAGCCTGTGGCAAAAACCACTGCTGTATCTGGAAAATTCTCCTCTTTTTTATGCCGACAAGATCAGCACGCCACTCCTGATGATGCATAATGATAATGACGGGGCGGTACCCTGGTACCAGGGCATTGAGTTTTTCATGGCACTGCGCCGGTTGGACAAGCCTGTTTGGATGCTCAATTACAACGGCGAGGTCCACAGCCTCACCAGGCGACCAAATATGAAGGATCTTTCAGTCAGAATGCACCAGTTTTTCGATCATTATCTTAAGGATGAACCGCAGCCGGCATGGATGCACCATGGAATACCCGCAACGGAAAAGGGCAGGATGGACGGGTATGAACTTATTGAATAATTCGTTTTTATTTAAACCAGTTTTTTTTTATTTTTTTTTGGGAAAA
>SLJO01000045.1 GCA_007135095.1 Bacteroidales bacterium
AAATTAACCCCGTACCTTTTAATGGCGCTGATAGCTGCCTCTTTTAAGACAGCATAACAGGCAAGACCCAGGTAATTGTTACCACCGAAATAGAAAAACTTTTTTCCCCTGAAATAAACAAAATACACTATACAACTGCCCAGGACAATCATAACATTGAATTGTAATCAGTAACCCCTTTTTTCCTTAATATAGGAAGCGATGTTGCTGACACTGTCAATCCATATGCCATTGCCGGGATCAGAAGCATATTTGAGGATTTCTTCAATGGTATTTACCAGGGATGTCTGCGGACCCTCATCACCAATCTCATGTCCTGCAAGAATCAGCCATTGTCCCCTGCTTTTTGCAGCCTCGATCAGTGTAAGTATCTGTTCGAATGATTTTCCGTCGAGTTCCATGCCGGTGAGCTGGGCCATATCACAAAAAGCAGGATCATTTGGTCCTTCATCAAGCCATCCGCGTCCGGTTTCAAACAATTCCGCGACAACAGGGATATAGCTTTTCGCATTATGCCCCCTGCCCACAAATGTCTGCCCGCAGGGATATGCAAAAGATACAGGATGAATACCCAGGACTTCCTCTATAAACCTGCTTGCAGAATCAAGTTCCTCTTTCATCGTTTGAAGCGTGTAATTTTCCAGGGCCCTGTCTCTTGCCCAGGGAAAATTACCGGTACAGGGGTGAAGGAGGGAGTGATTTCCAATATCGTGACCATTGCCGACAGCCTTTTTCCAGATATCCAGCCGCTCTGTCATACTTGCCGGGGAGATATAAAATGTAGCCTTTACATAATATCTGTCAAATAATGGGATCCCAGTGTCTGCCTGAGAGAGGCGGGCATCATCAAAAGTGAGGCTTAAGCCCATTTTTTTATCCTCAGGCCAGGAGAAACCCGATTCTGCATTGCTGATGCCTGAATGGTAACCCTGCGGGAATGAAACGTTCCACCCCAGGGTAAATAAAATTATAATCGGTGCAATAATTCTCTTATCCATAGTTCTTATCTTAATATTGAATACTGGTTCGTATGAGTAAAAAGCATGTCCATATCATAATACAGGTGTTCTGTGACTCAGGGCACGATCTGTTTTAATCCTGTCAATTAAAAGGCAAATAGTTATAAAAAGATCACTTTTCTGCCTGTAGTCAGCCGGTGCAATATAGTCAACCCGGTTGTGCCGGATAAGTTCCCGGGCTTTTTGACCGGCTAATTCCCCGCCCGCGGGATTGTAGGTTGCAATTGCAGCACCCCCCTGGTATTTAAGCATCTTCATGGCGGGGACGTCTGTTTCCCCGTCTCCGATAAAAATTATCCGCGAAAAAGGAACAGCTCTTTTTTCCTCCGGCATGAACCGGTTTATTGTTTCATTATCATATGAGTTGTCTATTCCTTTATTGATGCGGAAAAGATATTGTGTCTTATTGGTGTAATTAATTGCCAGGGCAGGCCACTCGGCAACTCCCTCTATATCGTATTTAAATCCTGATGCAAAAATATTTTTGAAATTCGGGGCAATTGAGGTTCCTTCAATAAATTCCCTTAAACCCGAGGATATTATATGATGTTCCAGCAAGATCCCCTGTTTCCGTGCGTATTCATTTATAAGGCCGAAGTAGACTTCCAGCCCGGGAAACAATGTGATGTCCTTTCCGTAATTCCTGAAATCCTGGCGCCTTATGGGGATCTTTTTTTCGACTGATTTTCGGAGCATCAGTTGCATATACGCCAGGATGCCGTCCATATCGTTTTCTTTAGCAATCCGGGTTGCTTCAGCCCAGAATACCTCTTTTGGAATCCCAAGTTTTGGAATGAAGGAATGTTCCTGCATGTTGCCGGGTGCGAGGGTGCCGTCAAAATCATAGGCTATGGCTGCCTTTACAGGGTTTTCTGTCATATACCGTATACGAAATCATTGCAATTGTAAATTAAAGATAATAAGTACGATAATCATAATTTATTCTCATAAAAGATTTATCAAAATCTCAATCCGATACCCAGCTGAAACCCTGAAGCGGATATGTTCGAACTTCTCTGCTTGTCCCAGCTTTCTTCAACTGCGAAAGCACCATAGGGCCGTGTAAAATTGTCAGAATAGCTCCACCGGGGTGACATGGGAAGGTTATTCCATATGGAGTAGTAATAACCGGCCATCAGCGATACAGCACTTGTCAGGTCATACCGGGCCGAGATATTCATGTAGTAATTAACCGATAATACAGAGCTTGTGTGTTCAGGCAGATTAAACTGACCTGATAAAAATTCATATCCTTCAAGAGGATCATAAAAAAGAAGGTTCCCCTCCATATCATAGAGGGTCAGGATATCACTTTCTACAATATCGTCAATATCTGTGCCGGTGCCTGAAAAGGTGGCATTGCCGCTTAATGTTGAACCACCGGCCCTTACCGAGAAAGACAATGATGGCAGCATTCTCCACGTGGCTTCAATTCCTGCCAGTAAACCAAGGGAATTAAAGCTGGAAGCGGAATTCGTTTCAAGTGTAATTTCGTTGTGGAAGATGAAATCACTGAAGACCTCAACCAATATAGAATCTTCTGCTTCTTCATTGACAGGAATCAGTTGAGTCCATCTGTCGGTGAGTTCCGTATGTGCTGTAATTTCAATTATCTGCATCAGGTTATCGCTCCAGCGGCCATACTGAAAGCCTCCCACCAGGCTAAGGCTGGCGTTTTCATTTATTACTAAAGGATGCTGAACGGAAAACTGAAATGAATTGAATGAAATTTCGTGAGAGGTTCCCCACGATGTTGAGCCCCTGTCGGGAAAGAATTCAAGATCATATTGCCCCTGGTCCTGATCATCATGGTCTCTGAAGCCTTCAACCCAGGATGCCGGGAAACCCCTTGAGACATGCAGATCCCATCCCATATTCCAAAAGCTCACAAACCCGAACCCGAAACCTTCAACCTGATTGTCACTATAGAAATCCAGCCCCGGTAATTCACCCGATTGCTCCCAGGAAGCCGACATGCGTGTCCAGGAAAGGCCTAAACGGGTATTTTCATAGGTATATCCCAGATTCAGGTAAAAGGGAATTGTAGTGCCGGGATTGGTAATAATAGGAACAGTCCTGTCGCTGTAATCAGTCCGGGTATCAAACAAAACATCATTTGGCAGATCCACCTGCCATGTTGTTTCGTCGAAAAGCTGCATTGCCGAGCCCAGATAGTTGCCTGCTCCCCCAATGGCAAGATTTGGCAGAACGAAAATGCTGAAATCGAGCCTGCCACTGAGAAAGTCAACCGGGGCATTTGCCAGTTCCGGTTGCCGGAACAACCCGGCTGATGCGGCAGCCAGATCAACGGTGGTTCCTTCTGCCTGAGTGTAATGGGATGTGAATAATGTCAGGAACGCTATGATACAGGCAGTTTTCATGGTCAAATGTTGATTTAAGTTAGTAATTCCTATCCCCGAATTTCAGGGAGAGCCCATAATGAACGTATCAATCTGCATGCCCTAAAGGTTCATGTATCTGCGTTCCGAATGCTATATCCTGTCATGACATTCCCGGCAAAACGAAAGCATGCCACAGGCAGCATATTCAAATGGCAGTTTAAAATTACGAAAAAGAATTAATAATGTAATGAATCATCCCTGATCCGGGCCACACAAAATGTAATGAAAGTCACATCTGCGATACCACCACCAAAGTTTTGCCCTTCGGAATTAATCTCAGTA
Organism: Bacteroidales bacterium; assembly: GCA_007135095.1. GTDB lineage: Bacteria > Bacteroidota > Bacteroidia > Bacteroidales > PUMT01 > PXAP01. Next base: position 3,704 of record SLJO01000045.1, read on the forward strand.
AGGTGTCCTGACTCCTTTATGGACAGACCTTGAGATTGGGCACCTTCAACATTATAATATTATTTCTTACTATGCTTAGGTAATTTATTTTTTCAAGATAATAGGATTATCCATATTAAATGATAAGCTTGCGTGGTAACAACTAAAACACAATAGTTAAATCAATTGAGCGGATTAACCGGGATTATTCATCTTCCCGGAAAGGCAGACTTCTCAAATTGTGATGACAGGAATAAAATCATTTTTATTTATAAATATACACAGGAAAAAAATAACTGAAACTACTTAATCGATGCATCATTTAAATAAAAAAAGAAACGCAGATGAGTTAGCCATTATTCAGGATGATAAAGAAAAACGTGCTAAAGAATTGATCATTGCCAATAAAGAAACCGTCTTCCAAAATAAAGAGAAAGCTAAACGTACTGCTGAGTTAATAGTTGCCAACGAGGAGAAAGCAGATCGTGCTGCAGAGTTAGTGATTGCCAACGAGGAGAAAGCAGAACGGGCTGCAGAGTTAGTGATTGCCAACGAGGATAAAGCAAATCGTGCTGCAGAGTTAGTGATTGCCAACGAGGAGAAAGCAAATCGTGCTGCAGAGTTAGTGATTGCCAACGAGGATAAAGCAAATCGTGCTGCAGAGTTAGTGATTGCCAACGAGGAGAAAGCAAATCGTGAAGAAGAATTAGCTATTGCCCAGGCAGAGAAAGCAAAACGTGCTGCTGAGTTAATAATTGCTAACACAGGTAAGGCAAAGCGTGCTGCAGAGTTAGTTATTGCTAATGCAGAGAAAGCAAAACGTGCTGCAGTATTACTCATCGCTAATATTGAGAAAGAAAAACATGCAGCCAAGTTAATCTTTGCTGACAAAGAGCTTACTTATCAACACGAAGAGAAAATAAAACTTGCGGCAGAATTAGTAATTGCTGACATCAATAAAACAAAGATTGAAGCAGAGTTGGCTATTGCGAACATTGATAAAGCAAAACGTTCTGCTGAGTTAGTCATTGCAAACAAAGAAGTTGTTTATCAAAAAGGCGAAAAAGAAAAACGTGCTTCAGAATTAATCGTTGCCGAGGCAGAGAAAGCAAAGCGTGAATCAGAGTTAGTGATCGCGAACATTAAGAAAGCCAAACGCGCAGCAGAGTTAGTCATTGCGAACATAGAGAAAACAAAACAGTCTGCTGAGTTAGTCATTGCAAACAAAGAAGTTGTTTATCAAAAAAGTGAAAAAGCAAAACTTGCAACAGAATTACTTATTGCAAACGTAGAGAAGGCAAAACGTGCAGCAGAGTTAGTTATTGCGAATATTGAGAAAGCAAAAAGGGCAGCACATCTTGTCGTTATGAACAAAGAACTCAAGCTGGCAAAAGAGAAAGAGAAACTTGTAAAAGAGTTAATTATTTTAAACAAAGAACTTAACTTACAAATCAACAAACGTAAACTGGCTGAGGAAGGTCTTCAGAATAGCCTTGCCTTCAGTGATATTTTGCTTAAAACCATTCCATTCGGGATGAATATTGTGGATGAAACAGGAACAGTTTTATTTCAGAATGATAACCTTAAAAAAATCTTAGGTGAGAGTGCAATCGAAAAAAAACGCTTGGATTTGTACAGGGATGATAAAAAGAAATGCAGTGATTATATATTGAATAACGGCATCACTCCCGGTGAAACAGAGGATTATGTATCAAGTGGTGCGCTTGGTAACAGAATATTTGATATTACTCACACGGGCATGATGTATATGGGGAAAAAAGCGATGCTGGAAATATTTCAGGACATAACCGAAAGAAAAGAGAAGGAAGATGAGCTTAAATCGGCAAAGGAAAAAGCCGAAGGAAGCGACCGCTTGAAATCTGCTTTTCTTAGTAATATGAGCCATGAAATACGTACACCTATGAATGGCATTCTTGGATTTGCTGAACTACTTAAAAACCCGAACTTAACAAGTGATGAGTTACAAGATTATATCCAAATCATCCAGGTTAGTGGCGCACGTTTGCTCAATACTATCAACAGCATAATTGATATGTCTAAAATTCAAACAGGACTCATGAATGTTGAAGTTATTGAATCGAATATTAACGATAAAATTGATTTCATGTATAAGTTCTTTAAACCAGAAGTTGAAAATAAAGAGCTGCAGTTTTCTATGAAAAAGGGGCTAAACACAAAAGAAGCCATAATAAATACTGACAACGAAAAAGTCGATGCAAT
>SLJO01000082.1 GCA_007135095.1 Bacteroidales bacterium
GCCTTTTCGGGTGTGGTATGTTCAGATCTGAAAAAACTGAAGAGCTGTATTACGGCACCCATTATTATGAGGAAAGTTAAAAAAGATGCAGCGCGGAAAAGGAACCTTAAAAAAGGATTGCGGATTTTTCTGTGTATGGACAAGGCGCTTGGTTTTAAAGGTTGAACAATTTGAGAGTATTACGGGTGACTCAGTCGACTATTTATAACCTGTGAATTTTTCAATTGCATGCCTGAAAATCCGGGCTGGCTTCTCATACCCCGGGAAATTCCACGTCTGTTATTATACTGCAAAATTCGGTGACACTGTTAAATTTGGGGATGCTGACCGGCGTCAAGGATCCGGTCATAAAAACCTCAAACATAACGAAAAAAATACAAAAATTAATATACCCGGGGTTAAAAATTAAGGATCAGAATGCGTGAAATATTCCTCCGGAAAATGATATTGCCCAGGGATGATGCCGATGATCCAGATCCGGATTCACAGTGGTTAAAAAATGGGTAAAGCGGGGTTCAAAAACAAGGCTCATATTTTCACCTATTTTACTTTCAAGACCTATTCCCAGGATTCCACTGAGGCTAAGGTTTCTCAGGCCAGGGGTTTTGCCAATATTGACCGATCCCCCCTGGAGTTTGAGCATCACGCTGTTTCCTGTCAGGAAATTTACCCCCAGTCCCCCGCTTACAACCATACCCGTGTTGCCGTCCAGCATCCGGTACTGCAAAATAACCGGGGCCTGAAGGTAATACAATTCCTGAACGACTCTTCCCATATCCTCATGTCTGCCAGGAACCGTGGATAAAAGTCTTTCGGAACCGTAATTCCGGTTCCGCAGGATCTCTTCGGATGCGATATCGGGCTGAATGTGGCCGAGGGAGTTATTTACCACAGGCGAACTCTCCGGAGACTTTCCCGGTGAGAGATACCAGCGTCCCTCTCTGTTAATAAAGGTAGTGTTCACCTTTAATCTCCCGATATCCTGTCCCAGGGTCTGCATATCCATTCCTGTTTGCAGGGATATTCGAGTGTTGATCCTGTAGCCGATTGTTATTCTGCCCGTTAGCGTTAACAGGCCTGTTTCTGCACTGTTGTATCCGGCCTTTCTCCCTTGAGTCCCTTCGGACAGGGACCGGTAGGAATAGTTAGGTGCTATCATAATTCCTGCCTGCCATCTTTTTCTTCTGCCTGTTTCGGTCCGGGACAGCCATTTTTCCTCTATTGCGTTGACATATTGAGTATGTAATGCCGGCGCGGCCGCCAGGGTGCCGGATATTATATTATCAGGTTTTTTGTAAGAAATATGCATTAAATGGGTTGTTTCAGCGGCCCTGTGCAGATCATGTTTTCCGGATTGCACCGCCAAAGCAGGTATGGCTGCCAGTTTTTCCTGTTTCCCGGTTTTTCCCCGTCCCTGGCGGTCATCAACCGGAAAGCCGGCGGGGGGGATGCCGGCAGGGGCTTCAGGCAGGGTTTGGCCGGAAGCATGCAGCATTTCAATCTCAGATGGTATTGTCAACTTATTTTCAGGCGACAGGAAGTTATCCCCCAGGGAATCCCGGGTGATAAAATACAACAGTCCACCGCCTAATCCCAGTAATACTGCAACTCCCGCGGCGGCCCTGGTGAAAACATGAATTATCGCGGCCCTCTTTTTTTCAGCGAGATGATTGCTGATCCTGCTCCATACCTCGGCCGGCGGTTCTGCTTTATGTCCTGAAAGCTCTTTTCTGAACAAATCATCAATATGTCTTTTATTTTCAGACATTTTTCCTTAACCTTTGTTTATCCGATGCCGAAAGTGCGTTTATCATCCCTTTTAATGCTATTCTTGCCCGGTGCAGGTGTGATTTTGATGTATTCTCAGGTATTCCTGCCATCTCAGCTATCTCCATGTGGTTATAACCCTCGATAGCATAAAGGCTGAACACCATTCTTTGATTTGCCGGCAGCTCCCTGATCATCTTCAGCAAGTCTTCTTTTTCCAGTTCACACTCCGAGGGAACCTCATAATCAGCATCTTCTGTTATCTCTTCATTCAGTATAACAAACTGCTTTTTCTTCCTGAGAAACTGAAGAGCCGTATTGATCATGATTCTTCTTACCCATCCTTCAAATGAGCCTTCCCGCCGGTAACTGCTTATTTTTGTAAATACCCTGATAAACCCCTCCTGCATAAAATCACTTGCCTCCTCGTGATCAGAGGCATACTGCAGACATACAGCATACATTCCCGGTGAAAGTATCCTGTATAATTCTTCCTGGCTGTGCCTGTTTCCTGCTATACAGCCATTAATTATTTCATCCAGTTTATCCGTCAATTGTACCAACTTTTTCCTTGCGGCAAAAGTAAGTTTTTTTCCGGGTCAATTAACGAAATTGCATTTACGGAAATTCCTTCACATAATAGCTTTTTAACGGATAAACTACCTGACGTTTATTTGCACAGTAATGAAATCGTTTTCATACAGTTCGCCTCTCCAGAAGTTTAGAGTATATTTTTGCCTGGCCTCTGGCACAAACTCATAACTGCTGGTAAGAGTGGTCAATACCGAGGTGCAGAAACCCTCTCTTGGTGCTTTTTGAACTACCCTGATATTGTAGGTGCTCCTGCCGGTATTTGATTCAAGGAAATGAGAGAACCCGGCACAACCGGAATTACCCTGTGAACGAACCTTGATTTTCACGGTTTCCCCGAATTTCACAGAAGAGGGTGCTATTACATCAAAAACCGGTGAAGGCGCGTATATGTAGGTCTCATCCTCCACGGGATCCAGCGGGTCTCCCCAGAGAAAAAAAGAATCTTTTTCGCAGGATATCAGTAAAACTGCTGAAAAGAATATAATGAACAATTTTGCCATCTTTATGCTTGTTTTTTGATTCTGTTTAATGCCTGTTTTACGGCTGCTGATTGCTTTACCTTTAGATGCACAGGGGCGGGTCAGGGTTGCAGAATATTATAATTAATTAAAAAAAAATCCGGTCCGCGCACAGGATTTATTATGATTGAACGGTCTTCAGTTAACAAATCTTATCTTGCATAATAATTTTGCATGATAACTTTGTCCTGCAATAAAAACGATGTATTTTGCTTTTTTGCAAAACAAAATGCAAAGTAAAACAGTTTTATTGTTATGTTCGGTAATTGCCACAAAACAACCAGGTCCGCATTTTTACCCGGTAAGCAGCCATAACCGGTTATTCATTAAAGTTTCTCAGGCAGTTTCACTAGCAATATATCCAATAAAACAATTTAATATGAGGAATACAATCCTGTTACTCGGAGTTTCAACACTGCTGCTGGTTGCCTCAGACAACCTGGCGGCTAATATGCCGGGCACGGAGCCTGAGCAGAAGCTGTCTAAGTATATCCGTCATATTTCTTCACAGAAGGTTTATTTGCACTTCAACAAAACCCAGTATCGGGCCGGTGAAGTAATGTGGTTCAGTTCTTATCTATTGAATTCGGTAACGCATATGCCCGATACATCCCAAACAAATATTTACGTGGATCTGATCAATTCGGACGGTGTCATTATGCAAAGACGTTTGCTGCTCTCTGAGAACGGCATTTCAGAAGGAGATATCAGTCTCCCGCTTACCCTGCCTGACGGGAACTACCGCCTCAGGGCCTATACCGATTGGATGAGGAATTTTGGGGAGGAGTTTTATTTCAACCGGTATTTTTATATCGCCAATAATAAATATGGGGATATGATACCACGTTCCGATGTCCGGACCAACAGGAGGTTTAACAGGAACCTGAACCAAAAGGCACAAAACTATGACATAGCCTTCTTTCCTGAAGGAGGGGACATGGTGCAGGGTGTGAATAACCGTATTGCTTTTAAGGCGGTTAACGCCCTGGGAAGGGGCCTGGAGGCTGAAGGTGTCATAGTTGATGAAAAAGGTAACGAAATATCCAGGTTCAGCACCATTCATTCAGGGATGGGGAGTTTTGATCTTCAGCCTGAAGCCGGATCATCCTATCACGCCATGGTCTCATTCACAGGCAGCCGCCCTGAGAGATTTCACCTTCCACAGGCAAGGAATAATGGCGTGGCTCTCAGGGTCGAAAGGGAACATGAAAATATCGTACTAAGCCTGCAGTCCGCCCTATCGGCCGGGGAGCGGGGCTTTATCAACGAAATTATGGTTCTTGCCCATACCCGTGGAGAAGTGCAGTATACTGAAATGTTAGAATTTTCCGGTGAGGCAAGCATAATTATACCCGAGGAATTGTTTCCCTCTGGAATAACACAAATTACTGTCTTTTCAGGAAACCATGTGCCCCTTGCAGAAAGACTTGTTTATATTCAAAGGGATGAAGGTGTCATATTTAATCCCCGTATATTCAGGGCTGAACATGAAGGAGAGAAATTCATCGGCATGCAGATGGAAATTACCGATTACCAGGGAAACCCCGCTGAAGGTAACTTTTCAATGTCAATACTCGATGGTTCTGTCTCACCATCCGGTTCTCCGGGTAATATAATGAGTGATATCCTTATAACTTCCGATCTGGCAGGAATAATTGAAAACCCTGATTTTTATCTTGAACCTCAGAAGGATCGGATAACAGAGCTTGATCACCTGATGATGACACATGGCTGGAGAAGGTTTGCCTGGGAAAATGTCCTGGCAGAAGAATTACCTGAGATAGAGTACCAGCCATCCTCCACCCTCTCGCTCCGTGGCAGGATTACTGATCCTGCACAGGGAAATACTGTTAATCGTCATCCGGTCAGAATCAGGTTGCCTGACAATAATAATGATACCTATTCGACAAGGTCCGACCGGAGCGGCAATTTTACATTTGACAGCCTGGTGTATTATAATGATTTCAAAGTTGAAATAGGAAGCAACAGGCTGCTCGGAGATTATCCGCCCAAAATTGATTTGCAGACAGATGATATAAGAGGTCATGTGTATACACCCAATTTCCTTACCAGGGAGATGCAAATCACCCGCAGGGGCAGTGACTGGAAGCGGGTGTCCGGGGCGGGGAGATCCCCCTATGCAATTGTGCCCAGGGCCGGTCGTACAGCCCCCAGGCAATTCGGAGTACCTGATCAGACTATTTATATTGACAGGGACAAGGTGACCCATCGTTCAGTATATGATGTATTGGTTGAGAGGGCACAAGGTTTGAATATATATGGCAACACGATGATGTTCAGAGGACCTAACAGGATGGAGCCTATGTTCATGCTCGATGGTGTCCAGACGAGCAGGGACGTTGTTTTGAACCTTAATCCCAGGGAGACTGAGCGTATTGAGCTTTACAGGGGAACCAGCACGGCTATCTTCGGGGTCCGCGGATCGGCAGGAGTAATAATTGCATATCAAAGGGCACCCGGCGATTCAGGATTTGAGGACACCAGGGAGTTCGTGATGGTTGGTTATCATGCCCCAAGAGAATTTTACTCTGACGTGATCATTTCCACTTCAGGTGCCGGCACCGGTGAACCGACCGGTAGCGCAATTCACTGGGAGCCGCGAATGGTTGGCGGCCAGGAAAAGGATAATACTGTCATGTTCCCGGTTTCGGGTATTTACGATAATGTCAGGATAATTGTTGAGGGGATTGATGCAATGGGAGTTCCCGGTGCCGGTATATTCACCCTGGAAATTAAATAACAGGTGACAACCCGGGGCCACATGGCCGGACCGGAAGCCGGCCATGCAGCCCCGGTTCAGCCTGCCGGCTTGCGGTATACCATGCACCCCAAAACCATTGTATAGCAATAAACAGGGTTTATAGATGAATCACTTCCCCGTATGCTGCGGCGGCAGCCTCCATTATGGCTTCCGACATGGTGGGGTGGGGGTGTACTGACTTAATTATTTCGTGGGCCGTGGTTTCAAGGTTTTTTGCAACCACTATGCCTGCTATCATTTCAGTAACATTGGCTCCAATCATATGTGCACCCAGCAGCTCTCCGTATTTTGCATCAAAAATAAGTTTGACAAACCCGTCTCTTTCTCCTGCTGCGCTTGCTTTACCCGATGCCGTGAATGGGAATTTTCCGATTTTGAAATCTATTCCCTGTTCCTTTGCCTCCTGTTCGGTCATGCCCACTGAGGCAATTTCCGGGTTGGTATAGGTACATGAGGGTATGTTTTTATAATTCAGCGGTTCGGGTTGCAATCCGGCCATTTTTTCCACACATACTATTCCCTCTGCAGAAGAAACATGTGCAAGGGCCGGACCATGAACAATATCGCCGATAGCGCATACTCCCGGTGAATTGGTCCGGTAGTATTCATCGACCCTGACTTTGCTTCCTTCCATTTCTATTCCCAAATCCTCCAGCCCGATATTTTCTGTGTTGGGCGTAATTCCAGCAGCAGAGAGGATTATTTCTGCTTCTATCGTTTCTTCGCCTTTTTTCGTTTTTATATGGGCGGTGCATCCATTTTCATTGATTTCAGCCGCCTCGACAGATGTGCCCGTAAGCACTGTGATCCCCATTTTCTTGAAAGACCTTCCCAGTTGTGCGGATATATCTTTGTCTTCCCCGGGAACGACCGATGGTAAATATTCAACCAGGGTGACCCTGGTACCCAGTGATGCATAAAACCATGCAAATTCACTTCCGATAGCTCCGGAGCCCACCACTATCATTGATTCCGGAAGCTTGTCGAGTGTCATGGCTTTACGGTAGCCGATTATTCTCTCTCCATCCTGGCGCAGGCCGGGTAGTTCACGTGAACGTGCTCCTGTGGCAACAATTATATGTTTTGCCGTAAGGTTGATTTTGCTGTTGTCTCCGGCAGTTACTTCAACACTGTTCTGCCCGCTAAGTTTGCCAAAGCCCTCTATGTGTTCGATCCTGTTTTTTTTCAAAAGATACTGAACACCTTTGCTCATAGTTGCAGCGGCATCGCGACTCCTGGCTATAACCTTGCCGAAGTCTGCCTTGACATCGCCCTCTATGGGAATACCGTAATTTTCCGAGTGCCTGATATAATTCAAAACCTGGGCACTTTTAAGCAGCGATTTTGTCGGTATGCATCCCCAGTTAAGGCATACACCCCCAAGTTCTGCTTTTTCAATAACCGCAACTTTCATTTTAAGCTGGCTGGCCCTGATGGCGGCAACATAACCACCGGGTCCGCTTCCTATAACTATCAGATCATATTGCATAATTCTGGGTTTTAGTATTTGGTATCTATTAGATTCCGGTGCGTATCACCGGCTGTAAGCCATTTCATATTTTTCCTGAATCTTTCCCCGAAAGCGATACTGCTTTTCGGATTTTTAAACGGGTTATAATCATACTTAACAATTTAGCAATAATAAAAGCAAAAACAAGTGCCATTATAATGGTTGCACCCGAGGGAATGTTCAGGAAATATGACAAAAGCAAACCGGCAAATGCCCCAAGAAAAGCCAGCGGAATTGACAAAAAAATCATAATCTTAAAATCTTTTGTAAATAGGTTTGCAATTGTCTGTGGTATAGTCAAAAGTGAGATTATCAGGATTATACCCGCAACCTTTATGCTAAGTACAATTGTTACTGCCACAAGACTAATCAGGACATAGTTGATAAGCTGTACGGGAGCATTGTGTGTTTTTGCATATTCCTGATCGAACGAAATAAACAGGATTATCTTGTAAAACAACAGGAAGAACGATGTCACTATGACGGCGAGGCCGGTCATCATTGCAAGATCATGGGATGTCACGGTAAGCAGACTGCCGAAAAGGTAGCCCATCAGATTGGGAGCATATCCAGGGGTGAGTGAGATAAAAAGAATGCCTGCCGCCATCCCGAATGACCAGAAAATGCCTATCAATGAATCTTCGCGGACTTCTGCTTTTTTTGACAGGAATTCTATACCAAGGGCTGAGAATACCGAAAATACGACAGCTGATATTATCGGGTTGAAGCCAAAGAAGTAACCCAGGCCAATCCCCCCGAAGGAGGCATGGGTAATCCCTCCGCTTATGAATACGAGCCGCCTTGATACTATATAGCTGCCTATGATCCCGCAGTTGATACTTGTTAATAACGAGGCAAGCAAAGCATTTGAGAAGAATTTGTAATTAAGGAGCTCAAAGAATGTATCTGTCATTTTCAGTGCTTGTGTATTTCCAGAACAGTATGCGGAACATCTCCATGGGTAATGATCTGGATGGGACAATTGTATGATGCAAGTTGCTCCTGTGTAATATGGTTTGACGGATGATAATGAAGATTCCTGTTTACACAGGCAATCGTTTTGACATACCAGCTTATGGTACCGACATCATGGGAAACAACAATAATAGCCATTTCCTTGTTTAGTTTTTTCAGTATCTCGTAAAAGTCGGTTTCAAATTTGGTGTCTACAAAGGTGTTTGGTTCGTCAAGCATAAGCAGATGGGGGGAAGAAATGATTGCCCTGCACAGGTAAACCCGTTGCAGCTGACCGCCGGAAAGCTGGCCTATATTTTTTTTCTTCAGGTTGAATATACCGAGCTGGTTTAATAAATCCTCAGCATGTTTTTTTTGCTTGCCTGAATAACGGCTGAAAAGTCCCTCTTTACTCATCAGCCCGGAAAGTACCACATCAATTACCGATATGGGAAACCGCTGGTCGATCTGATTGATCTGGGGGAGATATCCGACAGAATCAGATGACTTTCCGTGGCGGTCATCATGAAACCTGACCGTGCCCTTGTATGGCTTTATCAGTCCGAGAATTACCTTAAGGAGGGTTGTTTTGCCTCCGCCGTTCGGACCAATTATTCCAATAAAATCATTACCGAAGATGTCAATGTTTATATCCTCAAGAACTATCTCTCCAGCATACCCGGCCGAAACGTTTTTTAATTCCACAATTCTGCTCATACAGGTATTTTTATATGTTCGTTGAATTTGCAGTCATTTCTCCGTTTTTATCTGTTCAAAACCCCGGATATCTTTTCTGCTATATCTTCCATAGTTTCCATCCAGTTCTCAGAGAGGGGGTCTATTTCAATAACATTTCCACCCAGTTCCCTTGCCACCGCTCCGGCATTTTCCCGTTCAAATTCCATCTGAATGATCACATCCCTGATATCCTCTTTTCTTGCAAGGTCAATAACGCTTCTCATGTTTGCGGCGGTGGGACTTTTGCCATCCTGCTCAATGGCAATTTGATTCAGGCTGTAATCGCGGGCAAAATAACCCAGTGCCGGATGAAAAATAAGAAATGAGCTACGCCTGGCATTGCTGAACTTTTCAGCCAGCGATACATGCAGACTATCCAGTTCACTGGCAAATGCCGCATAATTATCAAGATAAAAATCTTTATTGCCGGGATCAGTTTCTATTAACGCCTCAGTCATATTTCCGGCCTGTATCTTCACTCCTGGTATTGAAATCCATATATGAGGGTCCACCCCGTAAAGATGAACATGGTCGCCGTGGTCAACTGTTTCGGCGGCTATCATATCCATTCCCCGGGAAGTATTTACTGCAACCATGTCACTGTTTCCGGCCAGGACATTTCTAAGTAGCGTTCTTTCGAATTCAATATAGCCAATACTGAAATATATAAGGGAGTTTGCCACTGCCTGCATCTGGCCGGGTGTAGGCTCGTAGGTTTCGGGGCTTGCCCCGGGCGGGACCATAACATTTATCCTGAAATTATCGCCGGCAATCCTTTCTGCCATATATTTCTGGGGCAGGATGCTGACGGTAATTTGTTGACGGTCATCCTTAAGTTCTGGTCCTGAGCATGCTGCCAGAAGAGCGATTATAAATAAAGCGAAAATTCTCATATGTTGTAAGCGGTTTTTGTAAGGATGGAATCCATCATTTATATCAGGTGAAAGATTAATTGTTTAGAATATGTTCAAATAGCAAAATTATTCGTTTTTTTTGACTTTACCGTTTAAATAACAGAATTTAGCAGCTTGCCAGGGCTATAACAACAAAATAATAAATTTACTAAAATATAATTTATGAGAAGGCGTAATGCTGCTCCTCTTCTTATAACAGTCCTCGGCCCCACGGCATCAGGCAAGACAGCTTTTGCCGCCAGGCTTGCCGGGTGCATTGACGGGGAAATTATAAGTGGTGACTCACGGCAGGTGTACCGTAAAATGGACATTGGCACAGGGAAAGATTACTCTGATTATATAGTTGAAGGGAGGATTATACCATATCATCTCATCGATATTGCCGATGCCGGATACAAGTACAGCCTGTTCGAATATCAGCGGGATTTCCTGAAAGCCTGGGAAGACATCACCACCAGGGGCAAACAGGCTGTTTTATGCGGAGGTTCAGGAATGTATATCGAATCTGTACTGAGGGCTTATGAACTGGCCGGTGTTCCCCATGATGAAGTCCTGAGGAAGGAGTTGGAATCAAAATCAGACAGTGAATTATCAACAATTCTTGCCTCTTACCGGAAATTGCATAATGTTTCCGATACCTCTTCAAGAAAAAGACTTATACGGGCAATTGAAATACAGGTTTATTCCCAAAGACATAAAGAGGCAGTTACTTCGTTTCCAGAATTTGACAATCTGGTACTGGGAATCAGGACTGATCGTGACCAGCGCCGCAAACGCATAACCGAAAGACTTGAGGCACGCATACAGGAAGGCATGATAGATGAAGTAAGGCAATTGCTTGCGGGAGGGACTGCACCTGAAGACCTTATTTTCTATGGACTGGAATACAAGTTCATAACCCTCTACCTGACCGGAAAGACGGAATACAGTGAAATGAAAAGACGTCTGAACATTGCTATCCATCAGTTTGCCAAAAGGCAGATGACATGGTTCAGGAGAATGGAACGCAGCGGATACAAAATACACTGGATTGATTCTGATATAACCATGGAAGCAAAGCTTGAAAAGGCGCTTTCACTAATTAAGAACACAGAAACAGGAGAAACATGACTTGCAGTTTACCGAAATAATCTCACCGGTTAATTCTTAAGCCATTTATCAAGCCACAGGAAAAATTCCCTCTGCCATAATATGCCATTCTGGGGCTGCAACACCCAGTGACCCTCATTCGGGAAATGTATAAGCCTTGCCGGTATCCCCTTCAGCCGGGCAATATTGAAAGCCTGCAACCCTTCAGTGTAGGGTACCCTGTAATCATTCTCTCCCGTATAGACAAGAATGGGAGTATCCCAGTTATGTACATACAGATGGGGAGAAAATTCATCATAACTTACCGGTCTGGGTTTTTCCCAGTAAGCACCTCCCAGGTCATGGTTCACAAAAAAAGTTTCTTCGGTTGCCCCGTACATGCTTTCCAGGTTAAAAACCCCGTTATGCGAAATAAATGCCTTGAACCTGCCCTGGTGTGTGCCTGCAAGCTGAAAAACAGAATATCCGCCGAAGCTCGCACCCACTGCGCCGATCCTGTTGTCATCAATATAGGCTTCCTTTTTCAACTCATCAATTGCAGAAAGATAATCACTCATGGCCTGCCCGCCCCAGTCGCCCGATATCTGCCTGTTCCATTGCTGACCGAATGTAGGCAGCCCCCTCCGGTTAGGGGCAACTATAATGTAATCATTGGCTGCCATAAGCTGAAAGTTCCAGCGGAAGGAAAAAAACTGGCTTACTGCACTTTGTGGCCCACCCTGGCAATAAAGCAGTGCAGGATATTTTTTGTCCGGATCAAAATCAGGCGGATATATGACCCATACCAGCATTTCCTTGCCGTCAGTTGTCACTACCCATCTTTCGGCAACATGTCCCATTGCAATATTGTCATAAATGTGCTGGTTAATGAACGTGAGCTGTGTTTCCCTGCCTGTCACCGGGTTAATGCGGAAAATCTCACCTGCCATCGACATTGACATTTTTTCAGCAATCAATGTGTTGCCTTTCATGTTAATGGATGTAATATTATGCCGGCCGGTGGTAATCTGGCTGATCTTCCTGGTTGGAACATGGATGCTGAAAACCTGGTATGTTGCATTTACCCCGCTTATAAAGAAGATACTTTCACTGTCGTCGCTCCAGACGAAATCCGAGGCATTTTCCTCAAAGTCCCTTGTCAGGTATCTTTTAACACCGGTTTTAATGTCGTACACAAATAGCCTGGCTTTATCCGATTCGTAGCCGGGTGTTTCCATGCTTTGCCATGCCAGGTAGCTGCCGTCGGGCGAGAAAACGGGATATTTATCGTAGCCCCGGTTCTCACTTGTGATATTACTGGTCTCCCCTGTATCAATATCGTAAAGGTAGATATCAGAATCGGTGCTTTGCGCAAACTCCGTGCGGTTCATTTTTTTACTCGTATAGGCAATCATTTTGCCGTCGCTGCTCCAGGCAATTTCACCGGGACTGTAAAAGGGAGGCATAGGGGAATCATATCTTTCACCATCCATTATATCCTTCGGTTCACCAAGCCGTCCGTTATCATATGATGTGATAAAAATGTGGCTGTATGAATGGTTATGCCAGGAGCTCCAGTGTCTGTACATTAGCTCATCTTCTATTCTTACATCAATCAGCGGCAGGTCGGGGTGCATTTCAGAAGGAGCCTTATCCAGCCTGACCTGTTTCGTGAAATAGATATGATCTCCGGCAGGAGAATAACCGAAACTGTTGATCCCGCCTTCAATATCGGATACCTGCCTGATGTTACCCCCGTCAGGATCCATTTCCCAAAGCTGGACTACCCCGTCTTCTGCACTGAGATACCCAATCCTTTCCCCGCCCGGATGCCAGCGGGCGCTGAAATTTCTTCCCTCGTTGGCTGTCAGTACCTGCGGCTCCCCTGTTTCAAGATCCATGATGCAGATATCAGTTTTGCTCTTATTGGTATTATAATCATACCTGGTAAGTGAATAGGTGATTTTGGTTCCGTCAGGTGCAATCCGGACATCCCCTGGCCGCCCAAACTTCCAGAGGATTTCGGGCGTCAGCAGCCCGCCTTCAATTTCTTCAGCACTAAGCTCGCCTGAAAAATCAGGCTCTGGTTCGGGATCTTCTGCCGTCCTGCAGGAACCCATGATAAGGAAGAAAGAAAATGCCAGGAAAATAATAATCTTGTTCATAAAATGCCGCTCTTCGTTCATGCTTCTATTTTATTTTGGGCTGCAGAACAGCTTCCCTGATTTTTGACTCAAGTTCTGCGGTCAGTTCAGGGTTGTCGGAAATGAGTTGCTTGACAGCATCCCTTCCCTGGCCAAGTTTTGTTTCACCATAGCTGAACCAGGAGCCGCTTTTCTTGATTATGTTGAAATCAACGCCCAGGTCTACAATTTCACCAAAACGGGATATACCCTCCCCGTAAAGGATATCAAATTCCGCTTTCCTGAAGGGAGGGGCTATTTTATTTTTAACAATTTTCACCCTGGTGCGGCTGCCCATAATCTCATCGCCTTCCTTTATCTGCCCGATTCGCCTTATATCAATCCTGACCGAAGCATAGAATTTCAGTGCATTACCACCAGTGGTGGTTTCGGGGTTGCCGAACATTACACCTATTTTCTCCCTGAGCTGATTTATGAATATACAGGTTGTCTTGGTTTTGCTGATGTTTGCCGTCAGTTTCCGCAGGGCCTGTGACATCAGCCTGGCCTGCAGGCCCATCTTGGAATCTCCCATTTCACCCTCTATCTCTGATTTGGGTGTCAGGGCTGCAACCGAGTCAATAACAACGATATCAACAGCACCTGAGCGTATCAGATGATCAGTTATTTCCAGGGCCTGCTCTCCGTTGTCGGGCTGGGATATAAGCAGGTTCTCGATATCTACCCCGAGTTTTTCCGCATAGAACCGGTCAAACGCATGCTCTGCATCTATAAAAGCAGCAATCCCGCCTGCCTTCTGTGCCTCGGCTATTGCATGTATGGCAAGAGTTGTTTTGCCGGATGATTCAGGACCGTATATTTCAATCACCCTGCCGCGGGGGAATCCGCCGACTCCGATTGCCAGATCAAGGGCAATTGAACCTGAAGGGATTGAAGCGATGTCATCAATAGCGGAATCGCCCATTTTCATGATCGCACCCTTGCCATATTCCTTGTCTATTTTATCAAGAGTAAGCTGCAAAGCTTTCATTTTCTCCTGATTCAGCACCTGTATCCGGTTTTCCTTTTTATCGTTTTTAACTTTTTCCATCGTTAATTAATTAATTGTATAATGCCAGTATTTGTGAAGCATGATTTTTGGTGTCTACCCTTGGTATGATATGATCAATTACCCCGTCTTCATTTATTATGAAAGTGGTCCTTATTACCCCTTCGTATGTTTTTCCATGCATTGACTTTTCTCCCCAGGCACCGTATTTAGTAATCAGCTCTTTTTCCGGATCAGCTACAAGGTGGAATGGGAGGTTATACTTTTTGCTAAAGTTCTGATGAGATTTTTCACTATCGGGACTTACGCCTATTACTGAAAAACCTGCCTTCAGCAGGTCGTCATAACCATCTCTCAGGCTGCATGCTTCTGCTGTGCAGCCGGGGGTATTATCTTTCGGGTAAAAGTAAAGTATTATTTTTTTACCTTTCAGGTTTTCAAGAGAAATTTCTTTCCCCTCATGATCTTTCACTGAAAACAAGGGAGCTCTTTCCCCGGTTTGTAGTTTGGTTTCCATAGTTTCGGCTTGTTTTTTGGATTTATTCAATATTTTTCTGCAAGATACAGTACATGCCCTTACCCGCATACTGGTTCACGGGAAGTATGGAATAAGCACTGACTAGTAAAGATAAAAAGATTCATGAGAAATAAGTTATAGTTATCGTACTTTTCAATCCATGGATCAACCATGCTTTATACATGTTTTTTTGTGTTACATGGTAACATGGGTGATCCATCCGGAATATCATCATGATTTTAACTTTTTATCAACAGAAGAACCTTGAAGGTAATACTATGGTATCATGGGGGATTCCTGACATTGTTCCCGGTGAGAATTTTCCGGTTATAAATGGATTTTGTTATTATTATAGTATTTTTAAACCCGGAATAATGTGAAAAATCTATACTCACGATGAAAAAGATACTCATCAGGCTGGTCATCATTTTGCCGCTGTTATCTGTTTGTGCTGAGCGCCTTGTTGCCCAGCAGTCACCTGCCGGAAACACCATATCAGCTTTGGAAACACAATATACTGAATATATTACTGGAGCTCTTCGCTTTCAGGTCCGGGCAGATTCACTCACAAGAGCGGCTAACCTGAAACGCAGGGAGCTTGCCTTTTCAGGAAATGATCAGGGAAGGGAAAGGCAGGAGAGCATTATTATTTCCCTTGAACAAGAGTCCTTCAGGGCGCAGAAGCAAGCCGACAGCCTGTACACACAGGCCAGGGCAATTGAACTGAGATTGATGTCTGAAAGCAGGGGGCAGGCCGGCTCAGCCCCGGCTGACGGCAGGACAAGCGGATCAGTGGCTGGCAATACAGCCAGAGGATCATTATCCGACAGGGTAAACCCTGGTTTTCTGGTACTTGGCGCACATAATATAAGTTCCGGATTAACCCCGCGTGAACTTCTACATGCCAGAGACCTTGAGCCGGAGCATTTAAGGGCAAACCAACTTATGGACGAGGCATCCGACTTAAATGATGAAATTGAACAGCTGGGCAGAATACTGGATACCAGGCCACGCAGAAGAGAACGAAGAAGGATAGAGCGGCAGATAGAAGAGCTGACTTCGAAATCGTTTGACACGAAAATGGAGGCCATGGTTGTATACAGTAAAATAAACGCATTGCGCTACAGGGCTGCCGTAAATTTCCTTGAGAAAAGGCGCCAGCAGATTAATGATTCGCTTATTATCAACTCAGGCCTCTTTCATGAAGAGCTTGCGCGTGAAAGTTTCCGGCAGGCAGCAGGACTTCGTGAAACTGCGGTTGACCTGCGCAGCGACAAGTATCTTGAAGGATTTATTTTACGGGCTTACACCGAGGAGTTAAAAGCCTTTATTGAGCTGGAAAGGGCCCTTGAAATTTATGGCACCCCCGCAACCGCTCCGGGTGCAACCAGGGAGATACCCCTTCAGGCAGACGGGAGGATTGATCCGGGAAGTGCATTATCAAGGTCGCGCCAGGCGGCTATCAACCCCGCAACCGTTAAAAATGATGAGTCAGCTGACGCGAATTTCCATAACCCTCCCGAACTTATTGACTTTGGATTTTCGGTGCTTCCCGAATCACCTTATTCTGCAAGCAATCCTTTGCCCGGCAGATTTAAATTGCCCGGGGGGATGGCATACAGCATTCAACTTGGAATTTATCGTACAATAATGAATCCCAAATTTTTTGGCGGACTGTACCCTGTAATGTCGGAAAGGGAGCCGGATAACCGGTCGATCCGTTATTTAACCGGCGTATTCAGATCGTTGCCTGAAGCTGAAAAAGCACTACTTGAGGTCAACAGGCAGGGTTTTTCCGATGCTTTTATCGTTGCCTACAACAATGGCACCAGGATGCCTGTAAGCAGGGCGCGCCAGTTAGAACGAAACAACCTGTCCGTCCAGGAGACCCTTTCTCCGACGAGCCAGTCTGTGATGCAGCCGGCCCCCGGACCAGACTCCCCGGCTCCTTCCCCGGGTCAGGTCATCTTCAAAATACAGCTGGGGGCCTTCAGGGAAATCGTGCAACCTGCTGTTTACAGGAACTGGCAAACCCTTGCAGGTGATAAAAATGTTGAGCATTCCCGAAATAATAACGGATTAAATATATATTCTATAGGAAATTTTAATACTTTTGAAGATGCTGCCGGCATGCAGAACAGATTGGGAATGCAGGGAATTACCGGAACCTTTATTGTTCCTTATAATGGAAATCTCCGCATCACGATGGAGGAAGCAAAGCGGTTGTTGCTCAGGCAGTGAGAAAAATGCTCCGGTACGAAATATTTGTGACATGGGAAATAAAAATACCTCAAATACCAAGATAAAGCCCGGCAAAGAGAATGATACGGAAAAAGAGAAACTGCGCTTTCTCGTTTTACACAACGATGACTATCACACTTTTGAGTATGTGATAGAGTCTCTGATCAAAGTATGCGGGCACGATACCGTTCAGGCCGAGCAGTGCACATACGTGGTCCATTTTAAAGGAAGCTGCGACATACTCAAGGGGGATTTCAAACAGCTTATGCCTTTTTACAAAGCTATGGCGCAGAGAGAATTAACAGTTACTATAGAGTGATTTTAATTAATTGCAGAATATGTCTTTATTTGCCATAGTATTATTGATAATTCTCGGGATAGTGCTATTGTGGGTTGAATTCCTGGTCGTTCCGGGAATAACAGTCGCCGGCATCGGCGGGGTTTTGCTGATTGTAACCGGCATTTATCTTTCCTACAGTCTCCATGGATCATCTGCCGGAAATTATGTGCTGTTCGGATCCGCTTTATTTATGTTCACCAGCGTTTATTTTTCGCTGAAATCAAGAACGTGGCGGCGAACCATGCTTGAATCAAAGCTTGAAGGGAGAGTTAACACTTTTGATGTAGGAATTGTGAAACCGGGAGATACAGGTAAAACCGTGACACGTCTGGGGCCTATTGGCAGGGTAGAAATAAACGGAGTTTTTTATGAAGCTAAATCGACCGATAGTATTATTGATTCAGAAACAGATATAACTGTAGTTAAAGTATTGAGCGACAAATTGATTGTTAAACCAACAAATTAAATTTAAAATGGAAGAAATCGGAATTTATATCTTTATCATACTTGGATCACTGGTGGGTCTATGGATAATTCTTTATTTTATACCTATCGGACTGTGGTTCTCGGCATTATTGTCCGGAGTCAGGGTGTCGCTGATCCAACTGGTGTTTATGCGCTGGAGGAAGGTGCCTCCATCGGTCATCGTGAAGGCGATGATCAATTCAACAAAAGCCGGTTTGTCACTTTCCCGTGATCAGCTTGAGGCCCATTACCTGGCCGGCGGTAATGTTATAAATGTCGTTAATGCCCTAATTTCCGCCGACAAGGCCAATATTCCCCTTGACTTTAAATCGGCCACTGCTATAGACCTGGCCGGAAGGGATGTGTTCCAGGCTGTGCAGATGTCCGTAAACCCAAAGGTAATCGACACGCCCCCGGTGGCGGCCGTTGCAAAGGACGGTATTCAGCTAATAGCGAAGGCCAGGGTAACGGTTCGTGCAAATATAAAGCAGCTGGTAGGCGGGGCAGGAGAAGAGACTGTTCTTGCAAGAGTCGGAGAAGGCGTGGTATCATCAATAGGTTCGGCATCATCACATAAAGCTGTGCTGGAGAATCCTGATTCAATATCCAAGGTTGTTCTCTCAAAAGGGCTTGATGCCGGAACGGCATTTGAAATACTTTCTATAGACATAGCCGATATTGATATTGGAAAGAATATTGGTGCAGTGCTGCAGATGGACCAGGCTAATGCCGACAAGAACATCGCTCAGGCCAAGGCTGAGGAACGAAGGGCCATGGCGGTTGCACTCGAGCAGGAGAACAAGGCCCTTGCGCAGGAGATGCGCGCCAAGGTTATTGAAGCCGAAGCCGAGGTCCCAAAGGCTCTCTCCGAGGCACTCAGAGCTGGTAACATGGGAGTAATGGACTATATGAGGCTCAAGAATATTGAAGCTGATACAGGTATGCGCGATTCAATAACAAAATCGCCCGATTCTGGTCCGGACAAAAAGAAATAGGCCTGAAAATTAAAACCAGCATAGATAAAGCGGGAGGAGAGATCTTCCCGCTTTATTATTATATCCTCTCCACGATCTGGCCTTCATTGGGCTCATGCCAACTTTCCTTTACCGGAGGCTCAAAAGTATTTTGCATAATTACCAATCCTTGTTGAAGGTATGTAAAAATAGCGGCCTTGCTTCCTGCAGGGTATCAATTGAGTCCAATTGTTATCTGCTACATTATGATTTCTGCTTAACAGTTTATAACTTGCAAACAGGGAATGATTTAATGTATAATTTTTATTGAAAAGTTAATAAAAATGCCAGATTTTATTGCTTCACCCACAAAATTGTTATTGTCGGCTCTGTTAACCTGGTTGATCTTTTCACCGGCTTCAACCGCTAATTACCCGGCAGAGAAAAAAGAACCTTACACTATGGTTGAACAAACAATCAAACTGCCCGCTCCTGATCTCAGGGGCGAGGTAAGTACTGAAGAAGCCCTTTCCAAAAGACGGTCCGTCCGCTCTTATCTAGATGAACCTCTTGAACTGGAATGGATAGGACAGTTATTATGGGCAGCACAGGGAATAACTCTTGAGGCCAGAGGATTCCGGACAGCTCCTTCAGCCGGAGCAACCTATCCTCTTGAGATGTATCTTGCAGCGGGAAGGGTAAATGGCCTTCAGCCGGGCTTGTACAGGTATGTTCCCGGCGATCATACACTCGTTAAAACCGGTGATGTTGACCTGCGTGATGAAATCGCCCTTGCAGCACTAGGACAGGGCCAGGTAAGGGAGGCGCCTGCTGTATTTATTGTAGCGGCTGATTATGACCGCACGGCCCGGCGTTATGGGGACCGGGGAACCCGCTATGTTCATATGGAGGTTGGCCATGCCTCACAGAATATTTGTCTTCAGGCGATTACCTATGGACTGGGCACAGTGATTGTCGGTGCTTTTGATGATGATCAGCTAAAATCGGTTCTTGGACTGCCTGCAAACGAAAATCCTTTAATTATTATCCCGGCAGGAAAACCCGATTAAAGGATTTAGCATGGCCTGAAAATAATTGAATAAGCTAGGCCTGTCCGGAGTCCGTCACAGCAAGCATCCGGGTATCGGGCATGTCTGTTTGCACGATAAAGGCAGTTCACAGACAGACCATAAGAATGAAGTAAATGTTACCCGGGATTATAATTAAGGAAATTTAAGTTTATTATTTTGACAAGTTGATTCCTTTTTATACTTTTGTGCCTGCTTTGAAGGAGAGGTGGGTGAGTGGCTGAAACCAGCAGTTTGCTAAACTGCCGTACTCGTTAAAGGGTACCGGGGGTTCGAATCCCCCTCTCTCCGCGA
>SLJO01000063.1 GCA_007135095.1 Bacteroidales bacterium
CAGAATAAAAAAATTCAGTTTAAGTGTTTCCATTCCTTTTGTTATGACAACAGCTAAAAGCATATACAACCCTTATCCCGGTTTGCGCCCGTTCAGCTCAACTGAGGGAAATTTATTTTTCGGAAGGGACAGTCAGTCTGATTTGGTTCTTGATAAAATCCAAAATAACCGGTTAGTTGCGTTAATTGGCGCTTCGGGTTCCGGGAAATCGTCACTTATAAATGCCGGCATCATTCACAAAATTGCAACCAGCAGTAAATATGATGCCCTTTCAAGCTGGAAAGTCATTACCACCAGGCCAGGAACTTCTCCACTTGCAAGTCTATCAGAAGCCTTAAAAGAAAATGTCAGTTCAGGTAAATCCAAGGAAGAAGAAAAAAGTCTGCCCGACAACGCTACGAAGCCTTCACAAATTGACCCTGGCAGCCTTGCTGAATTACTCCAGCAGATTAACAGAACAGAACAGAAAAAAATCCTCATCGTAATTGACAATTTTGAAGAACTTTTCCGTTTCGGGCAAAACAAGGCCAACAGTGGTCTTGACAATGAACGCGAAGACTTTGTCAGATTTATCGTTGAAGTCACTAAAGATATTAGCCTGCCGGTTCATTTTTTATTGGCCATCCGATCTGGATTTCTTGAAGACTGTCAAAAATTGGTGGCACTGAACCACCTGATAACCGAAAGCAGCTTCAATCTTCCCCACCTGGCAACTGAAGAATTAAAGCAGGTAATTCAAGGTCCGGCAGCATTCTGGGGTGCAGAAATAGAATCCGGACTCGAGAAACAGCTGGTGCGTGATATAGTTGATAAATCAGACCAGCTGCCTTTGTTGCAGCATATTCTTTGTCGCATGTGGGATTACTGGCTGGAGCAAAATGTTGATCAGCCTATTTCATTGAAAGAATATAATGCTTTAGGCGGCGTTGAAAATGCAATATCAATCCATGCAGAGGAAGCCTTCATGGAATTAACAAATGGTGAACAGCATTTATGTGAGAAGATATTCAAGGCAATAACAGAAAAAGTTTCAGGCAATCTGGAAGTTGGTAATCCCCTTAGCATCAGAGAAATTTCAAATATAACCCGTGCCGGAGTGCCTGAAATAATTAAAATCGTTGACAGGTTCCGTCAATCCGGCCGTTTGTTTCTTTTACCTCACTATGAGTCTGAACTGGATTCCGAAACTGTCATTGAGCTATCCCACGAAAGCCTGATAAGAATCTGGTTAAGATTGCAAACCTGGGTTGATGAAGAAGCTGAATCTGTTTCGATGTATTTGAACCTGGCAGAGGCATCCAGGTTATATCAGATGGGCAAGGCAACATTATTGTCTGCCCCTGCTCTCAATCAGGCACTATTGTGGAAAGAAAAAAACGAGCCTTCCTATCAATGGGCACAACGACATAATACTGCTTTTGAGAGGACTATGCAATTTCTCAATAGAAGTCATGAAGAATACGAATTAAGTGAATATAAAAGCTATGTAAAAACCAAAAGGGCAGAAAAACTGGCACGGGTTCTTACTTTTACTGCCATAGTGCTTGTTATATCATCGGCCGGACTGGTATTTTTTATGTCAGGGGCTCTCTCCGGTATTATGGTACGTGTGGAACAGGTGGTGCAGGAAATATTGCCAGGCAGGGAACAAACGGGGGTGCCGGGTGACCATCCCGGAACAGCGGAATCCAATGATATCATACAGGAAGTTCCTGGTGAAACAGTTGTGCCACCGGTCGAAATTCAGAGAGAACCTCTTACCTCAGTAACACAATCTCGGGAAACCCCGGCTTCCGAAACACCATCTTCCGATACCCCGGCAATTGAAAGGGAGTTGTCAACATTACCCCCGCCAGTTCAGACGCCATCCCGGGAGCCATCGGCAGCATCCCGTGAAACTCCGGCAACGGAAGAACCATCAGCAACGCCGGGAACCGTGCCCACCGAACCGGTTCGACCGGTAATCGCCAGAGACCTGCCGGCTGTCCAAAATGAAATTTCCGGTCTGATTGATGAAGAAGCCGGTCATGCAGCAATAAAAGGACGAATGCTTGCAATTTCACAAGCACTGGCAGTAAGATCCCTTCAGGTGGAAAATAATCCTGACCTGAAAGCACTGCTTGCTTTCCAGTCGCATATTTTTAATGAAAAATTTAACGGCTCATCATATATACCTGATATATATACTGGTCTTATCACTTCGATACAAAACCTTTACGGCTCTGATCACAATGTATACAAAGGCCATAGTGAATCAGTTAATTCTGTGGTTTTCAGGCCAAACAGCGACATCTTTTATTCAGCATCCTCAGATGGTCAGGTTTTACAATGGGACTTGAATGATACAAACAAAACACCAAGAGAACTGATCAATAATTCTGTTGTAAATAATATGCTGGCAATATCGCCCAATGGACAATGGCTGGCTGTGGCAACTGACGGATTAGGAATCAAGGTGTTCAACCACACAAGGAATTCAGCCGGCACCTACCAGATCAGGTGGGGAGACGACAGAATTCTTACCATGGATTTTTATCCGGACAATGAAGCCATACTTTTTGCAGGCTCAGATAACTCAATTGTGAGACACAATATAACAAGCAGGAGTAATGAGGTAATCGGAAAAACCAGTTCTGAAGTCTTATCACTGGCAATATCTCCCGATGGCACTTTAATTGCGGCTGGAACCAGGTCGGGCCAGGTGATATTATACCGCAACCAGCCGAATCCGGCCCCCCGTGTTATACATGAAGAATCGGGCAATGATATACTCTCGGTAGCCTTCAACAGAAACGGTTCAAGAATTGCTGCGGGCACTATCAGAGGCGAGGTGAAAATAATAAATGTTGAAGGAAATCTTCTGGCCTCCCTTGGAGGTCATACCGCAAGAGTGGTGGATATTGCATTTTGTCCGGACAATAAGCTTCTGGCCTCAGCCAGTTTCGATGGATCAATCCGGATATGGGATGCACAAAATTTTAATTTACAGCCAGTGGTAATCAGGGAGCATGGATCATGGGCTCGAACTGTTGCATTCAATTCAAAAGGTGATAAACTGGCTACCGGCAGTCGCCTGGAGGCCAGATTGAGGGTATGGACTACAGATGCCAATGAAATGGCATCAATGATTTGCGGGAAATTAACCAGGAATATGACCCAGTCGGAATGGAATCAATATATAGGCGATGACATTCCGTATATGGAGTCCTGCCCCCAATTAACCAACAGGTAAGATTTGTATTCTATAAATAACCGATTATGCAGACCATTTTTCTCAGATTTAAATCAGTAGTTCTGATTGTGTTCTTTTTATTTGCATACCAGCATCTATCGTCACAGGATAATTGTTCTTCAACCCTTGAAAGTGCAGAAATATTGTTTGAACAGGGGATAATCGAGGATATTCCCGGTTTGCTTGCCGGGTGCATTAGGGATGGCTTAAGCACTGAGGAAAAGAAGCGTGCTCAGAAATTAATAATCCTGTCATACCTGTTCGATAATAAAGTTCAACAGGCAGAAAATGCAATGGAAAGCTTTTTAAGGAGTAATCCCGAATACAAGATACAACCCGGCGATCCCGCAGAGTTCACCTCATTATTCTCAAGTTACAGAACTTTTCCCTATTTGTCCCTGGGTGCATTTTTAGGCGGTAATTTAACATCAGCAAGTATGCTGGAACCTTACGGACCTTATAATCATAATATTGATAACGGCCAGTTTTCAATTCTTCCCGAGATGCATATTGGTGCTGCAGCATACATTTTCCTGACAAACAGGCTGGAATTAAATATTGAAACCATTTATTCAAGAAACAGCTTTTCATATACCAACCTTCAATACGGTTTCGCCGAGGTCTACAAAAAAGAAACTCATCAGAGACTGGAGTTTCCTGTATTGCTTAGCTATGATTTGAATGGCCATAAATTGAATCCCTATTTTAGAATTGGAGCTTCATACGGGCTTATTTTAAGCGCCCATTCCACTTACAGAAGAACTAATCTGAATGAATTAAATGAAGCATTCAATCCCCTGGAAAGCAACAATATAGACATAAGTGACAGTAGAACCTCAGGGACGTTCAACGCCGTTATGGGTGCGGGTTTAAAATTTAGTATAGCCAGAGGTTATGTCATTTTTGATATGAAGTATTCCTATGGATTATCCAACCTGGTAAACCCTGAAAACAGGTGGGATCAGGAAACTGTGTTCCGGTATTACTACGCAGACGGAGATTTCATGACCGACAATCTCTCATTTTCAATTGGTTATCGCTATTCGTTTTATAAATCGACAAAATTATAATTTCCCACATGATGCATGATTCACATAATATTAAAGCTTTTCTTACAGTACCTTTTATAATTTCCATCATAATTGCATCCGTTTCATGCAGACAGGAATCATTCAGTCCCACCCATTCTGAATCATTCATTAAGTTTTTTGGACAAAGTGGCAATAATGAGGGATTTGATGTTAAAGCGCTGGATAATGGCGGGTATGTTATGGCAGGAACCACAACCACGGAATCAGGCACAAATATAATTCTCATACTGACAGATAAATACGGCAACGAAACCGGCAGTTCAAAACAGTTCGGAGGACCTCACGATGACCATGCCCACAGCGTTATAGTCCTTTCCGATGGCGGATTTGCCATTCTTGGCAGTACCACCCGGGAAAGAAACGGGATAAAAAATATGTTCCTTATCCGGACTGACAGCCAGGGAAATGAACTCTGGGCAAAAAGCTATGGCGGAAATACAAATGAAATCGGATACAGTCTCGCAGAAACAAGGGATGGAGGCTTTATCCTTCTCGGTTCAACGGAACATCCGGGGACGAATCATAAAAATATATTCATGGTCAAAACCTTTCAGGATGGCATGGTTGATTGGACAAGGACTCATGGAGGATTTAACGATGATGTCGGATTTTACATTGCTGAAACAGATTACGGGTTCATATATACCGGTTATACCCATAATTATGCAATTTACCCCCAGGCCAATTCAAATATATTCATAGTAAAAACAAATTTCAATGGCATTGTTACTTCCGCCATCACATACGGAAGTACTGGATATGATTATGGAAAATCGCTCATCCTTCATCCTGAAGGGGGCTATATTGTGCTTGGTACTACATCAAATTCATCATCTGTTAAAAATATATATCTATCCCGGATAGATGAAAACATATCAATACCCCTGTGGGCCCAATCAATAGGAGGATCTGTAAATCATGTCGCAGCATGCATGAAAATAACTCCCGAAGGCAATTATATCATTACAGGCACCAAAGAACTTTCAGAGGATAATCATGTGATCTTCCTTTTGAAAACAGATACGGAAGGTAACGAAATATTTTTTGAGACATATGGCGGAAGTGGGCTCCAGCGAGCTGAAGCAGTTGAAATTGCACGTGACGGCGGGTATATAATCTTCGGCTCAAACAAAACAGGTGGTAACAGCATGATGACACTAATTAAAACAAATTCTAACGGACAGTTATAACAAGCATATTTTTTCAGATTCACCAAACTCATTCTCAAATTAAATACTGAACTATCATAAAGTTATCATATAGTCATAATACTATTTCTAATCTGATCCCTTCTGCTTTGAAAAAAAATACTTCTACCCTCTATTATGCAAAACAATTAAAAGGATTCCTGCTCCTCCTGATTCTGGCGTTGACTTCTTTTACTATCAGCTATGCAGAGGGCCCTTATAATCTCAACATTGAAACAGTTGGTACCGGGTCAGTAAATAAAAATCCGGACCAGGCAGACTACCCCAGCGGAACAGAGGTCACACTGACGGCCGAGCCGGCAGCCGGATGGGAATTCTCCGGATGGTCGGACGATGCCTCGGGCACCGACCCCTCGGTGAATGTAA
>SLJO01000237.1 GCA_007135095.1 Bacteroidales bacterium
AGGTTTGCAAAGTTACCTATTATTACGTAATAAAAAATAGGTTGCGCATATTGCTTTTTCAGCTATTCCGTGTAAAATTCCCCCAGTGCAAAACTACTTTTTATATTTAAAAAGATAACATTTATGGATAATTGCAGTTTATTATATAAAACAAATTCTTAGTAGAACGTATTTAGCATAATATTTGATATATACACACAATTTTGATTGGTAAAATATGTATAAGGGATTGAAATCTGAAGCAACACTTCTGGAAAATCTGAAGAGCAATTTCGGTTTTGCCAGTTTTAAAGGCACACAGGAAGATATAATCGAAAACGTGATGCTTGGGTATGATACATTTGTACTTATGCCCACCGGAGGCGGGAAGTCGCTTTGTTACCAGCTGCCTGCAATTCTGCTTGAAGGTACAGCAATTATAATATCCCCCCTGATTGCACTGATGAAGAACCAGGTGGATGCCATCAGGGCTTTCAGTTCGGAAGACGGAGTCGCTCATTTTATGAACTCATCTCTCACAAAGGCTGCCATCGAGATGGTAAAAGATGACCTGCTCAGGGGTAAGACCAAAATGCTGTATGTCGCTCCTGAGTCACTTACCAAGGAGGAGAACATTAAATTCCTGCAGCAGGTAAAAGTCTCCTTTTACGCCATTGATGAGGCACACTGTATCTCTGAATGGGGACATGATTTTCGCCCGGAATACAGGCGTATCAGGGCCATCATAAACCAGGTGGGTGCCGCTCCGATTATTGCTCTTACTGCCACTGCCACACCCAAGGTGCAGCATGATATCCAGAAAAACCTCGGAATGCTTGAGGCAAAGGTTTTCAAGTCCTCCTTTAACAGGTCAAACCTTTACTATGAGATTCGTCCCAAAGTAAATGCCGCAAAGGAAATAATCAGATACATTAAGGGGAATTCCGGCAAATCGGGAATTATTTATTGCCTGAGCCGGAAAAAAGTTGAAGAACTTGCCGAAACACTTGTGATAAATGGCATCAAGGCGCTGCCCTATCATGCAGGAATGGATTCGGCAACCCGGTCGGCCAACCAGGACAGTTTTTTGATGGAAGAGGCAGATGTGATAGTTGCTACCATCGCCTTTGGAATGGGCATTGACAAACCGGACGTTCGTTTTGTAATTCACTATGACATTCCCAAGAGCCTTGAAGGTTATTACCAGGAAACCGGACGCGCAGGAAGGGATGGCGGTGAAGGGAAATGTATTACATTTTACCGCTACAAGGATATCCAGAAGCTGGAAAAGTTCATGCAAAACAAGCATATTGCCGAACAGGAAATAGGAAAGCAATTGCTGCTGGAGACTGTTGCCTATGCAGAGACCGCATTGTGCCGCAGAAAGCACCTTTTGCACTATTTCGGTGAGCAATACCATGAAGAGAATTGTGAGAACTGCGATAATTGTCTTAATCCCAAAACCAGGTTCGAAGGCAAGGAACACATCGCCCTTGTTTTGAAAACCGTTCAGACGCTTAAGGGAAAGTTCAAAGCCGAGCATGTTGCCGATATTATTACCGGCAATTCCACGCAATCAGTTCAAACCTACAAGCATAACCTGCTGCCCGTTTTTGGAGAAGGAAGCGATAAATCCACAAAATTCTGGCTTGCTGTTATACGCCAGGCCATGATCGCCAAGCTTATTGTTAAGGAAATTGAGAATTACGGGCTACTGAGGCTCAGCCCTGATGGATGTGAATTCCTGGCCAACCCATACTCTTTCATGATTGTCGATGATCAGAATCCGGAACAGGATGAAAACCAGGACACAGATGATTTTTCTGCCGGCAAGACAAGTACTGTTGATCTGGAATTGCTGCATATTCTAAAGGATCTGCGGAGAAAAGTATCCAAAAAGCATAACCTCCCTCCATTTGTAATATTCCAGGATCCCTCTCTTGATGATATGGCCCTTCAGTATCCGGTAACCATTGAGGAGATGCAGAATATAGCCGGGGTGGGTACCGGCAAGGCCAAACGGTATGGAAAGGAATTCGTAGAGGTTATTAAAACTTATGTGGAAGAAAAGGAGATTGTCCGTCCCCAGGATATGATTGTAAAGTCGGTTGTCAATAAGTCAGGGGTCAAGGTGTCAATTATTCAGTCGATTGACAGGAAAATGAACCTTGAGGATATCGCCTCTTCCAAGAAAATGGAAATGCATGAACTCCTCTCGGAAATAGAAGCCATTGTAAACTCAGGAACGAAGCTGAATCTTGACTATTATATAGATGGTCTGATTGATGAGGACAAACAGGATGAAGTATATGAATATTTCCGTGAGGAAGCTGAATCTGAATCTGTCGAAGCTGCGCTCGCCGAACTTGGCGAGGAGGACTATTCCGAAGATGATATCCGGCTGATGAGAATAAAATTCATCTCCGAGCTCGGCAACTAGCATTAAAACCCAAATCACTGCAGGGCAACGGCCCGGGGACTGGAGCGGATAAAATTTGTATCCGCTCTTTTGCATTTCAGGCCGGAGATGATCCATGCTTGTCATGGTGAGTCAGCAAGCCCTTATTTTCTTATCCTGCCGCCTCCCGCGCGGTTAATCCTGCCTTATTTCCGTAAGTTATAAATTGCTTTTTATGAGCCTATTGATGATTATCATTTAGTTGGCTGCCAAATGATTTTTTGTTAATTTAGAGTACATATTTTACAAGTTGCCAAATATCTAAATTAGCTAACCATGACACAGTCCGAACATACCGGAAAAAGCTTCAGCCTGAGGGATATTCCCTCTTTAATCAAGGAAACCGTTATCTCATGGGATAAAGATGACCCCTGGCGGTTAAGCGCGGTGGTTGCATATTATGCCATTTTATCACTGCCCGGATTACTGGTCATTATTTTCAATATGCTGACCTATTTCTGGGGTGCTGATATAGTCGAAGGCCAGATTTATGATGAAATTGAGGCTGCCATGGGAACTTCCGCGGCAAAAACAGTTCAATCCATTTTCGAAGGCGCACTCGAGGCTGAAGGATCGCTGATTTCAACATTAATCGGTATAGGGGCACTGGTTTTCGGGGCAACAGCTGTTTTTTATCATTTGCAGATCTCACTCAATAAAGTCTGGGAAGTCAAGTCCGTGCCCAAACAGGGGTTTTTAAGGTACATTATAGACCGGACAAGAAGCTTCGGTTTTGTTTTGATAATAGGATTTTTGCTGCTTACCAGTTTTGTTGTCTCCATCCTTTTATCGGCCATGCAGGATTATATCGCTGTCTGGTTCCCCGAACTGAGTCTTTATTTAATGCAGGTAGCCAATATTGCTATTTCCCTTGCGGTGATAACAATTCTTTTTGCCCTGATATTCAAATATCTGCCGGATATTATAATCGGCTGGAGAAATGTCTGGATCGGGGCATTCATATCATCATTCCTTTTCGCCATCGGGAAGGAAGTTTTAACCATTTATTTCAGGGAGGCCAGTCCGGGCAGTGTATATGGGGCTGCCGGTTCAATTATCATCATTCTGCTGTGGGTTACCTATTCATGTCTGATTTTATTATTCGGAGCTGAATTTACCTGGGTGTATTCCAGAAGATATGGTTACAAAATCCAACCCAAAAGTCATGCGAAATTTATCTATCAGGACGGGGTTGCATTCAAAAGCAATCAACCCTGAGAAGAATTAAAGCAATCGGCTGACTTGCCAGCCTTTTGACGCAGGATTCACCCGCGATGAATTAAAGAAAATGGCTGGCACGCAAAATTGTTCCTGCAGCCGGCAGGTGGTCACAAAACTGCCTCTCATGCCTGTTTCTTTAGCCGGCAGGAGCCCTGGCGGCGGAAAGTTTAAATTGATCCGGGGAACATGCTTCAGATGTTTGTTTCCATAGCCTGCATCGGCCCTGCGCAAATTAAATCTGAAATGAACCTGGAAAAAGGGTGACTGAATTTTTTTCATTGTGCAATATTCCCTTACTTGTAATAAATTTGGGTTTTGGTCGTCTGAAACACAACAGGCTGCCAGCCTGTGCAGAATTGAACCCTGCAAACAGGTCAGAAAAGTGAAGCCAATCAACCGGGCAAGACACTTACCCCGGAGTTTAAATATTTATAATCCCTTATGCAAAAGATTCTTGAAATCAATCATCTCACCAAAAACTTTGGAAGGATAAAGGCTGTCGATAACCTCACCCTGTCAGTAGAGAAAGGCCAGGTATACGGTATACTCGGGCCAAACGGCAGCGGTAAAACCACTACACTTTCAATTATTATGGGAGTGGTCAGGCAGAATTCCGGTACCTTTTCATGGTTCGGGAATCCCTCAGGCAATTTTGCCATGCGACAGAGCGTTGGCAGCCTGATTGAAATTCCCAATTTCTATCCTTACCTGAGCCTTGAAAATAATCTGAAAATAGCTGCACACATAAAAAATGCACACCCTGATGATATTGACAGGGTGCTGAAAACGACGTTTCTGCACAAAAGGAAACATTCTCCCTATCGTACCCTGTCACTTGGCATGAAGCAGCGTCTTGCAGTTGCTGCGGTCTTGCTTGGCGATCCGGAGGTGATGGTACTTGATGAGCCCACCAACGGCCTTGACCCCCAGGGCATCGCCGAGGTGAGGAATATTATTCGCCAGGAAGCAGAAAAGGGCAAAACTGTAATCCTGGCCAGTCATATACTGGCCGAGGTTGAAAAAGTATGCACCCACGTGGCAGTGCTGAAAGGCGGGGAGCTTCTTGCAAGCGGAAAAGTAGATGAACTGCTTGGCTCTGCACAGATTTTCCTTATCTCGGCGGCAGATATTGAAAAGCTTGAAACTCTTCTTTCCGGCTCGGAGATGGTCAAATCCTTTTCACGTACCGGTGATGAGCTGACAGTAAGCTGCACCGGCTCAACTTCTGGAGCTGACCTGAACAGGTTTGCCTTTGACCATGGCATCGCGCTCTCGAAACTGGTGGCGGTCAAACAAAGCCTGGAGTCACAATTTCTTGAGCTTGTTAAATAGTTAAAACATATAACCTTTACCCCGGAAAAAACATATGATAATGAGGAAACTAATTAATATTGAGCTGATCAAGCTATTTAACTACACATCTTTCAAGGTTATCCTGGGCCTCCATCTTGCGTTGTTTTCCCTTGTTGTTTTCGTCGCTTCACAGGCTGATATTACGGTTCCCGGTTTCGATACCACAAATCTTTTCAGGTTCCCGCATGTATGGGGATTTTTGGCCTGGATAGCCAGCTGGTTTAACCTTCTGCTGGCAATTCTCATTATTATGGTTACGGGAAATGAGTTTTCCTTTCGAACCTTCCGGCAGCATGTGATTGATGGCCTTGACAGGAACCATCTTCTCCAGGGGAAATTGCTGGTTATACTGATGATCGCCGCGTACAGTTTATTGATTGTATTTTTCAGCGGAGTTGTCTACGGGCTGATTTTCTCGGGAGGGCTGAGCCTTGAAGCAATATTTTCAAATACCGGCATACTGGGCATCTATTTTTTACAGACTATCGCCTATATGGTAACCGGACTTATGATCGTCATGGTGGTGCGCACAACAGCGCTTTCGATTATATTATTTATTTTGCTGCGTTTTCCCCTGGAACCAATAATCAGAAGCTTTTTTGACCCTGCGGCAAGGGCTTTTTTCCCCATGAAGGCGATCGGCCAGCTAACACCAATGCCTGAGTTCCTGAGTATATCGTCCGAAAAGACATTCGAAACCATCGAGGGGGCTGATGCACTTTCCCTGGGGGAAATCGGACTGGTTTCACAGGGGCTGCCATTATACGGGCAGATCCTGGTGGGAGCCGGTTATGTAATCCTCTTCATACTTATAACCGCCAGTCTATTAATGAGAAGGGACCTGTAACCTCAAATAATAGTTTATCTCACGTCAC
>SLJO01000205.1 GCA_007135095.1 Bacteroidales bacterium
AATAGTAAAATTCAACATTGAAGACGGATAAATTATCTTTATTGTCCATCACATAAAGCTCCAGTTCTCGGTTTTTCCCCCGGCCAATCCTGTCCTGGTCAAAGACATAAAAAAGATGATCATTTTTGGGATCCCATTCGAAAAGCACCCATTCATCATCAATGAAGCCACCATATGATTTTATGCCTGACAGGTCATCTTTTACTGTGAAGCTGATCATTCTCTGGCCGGTCATATTCCGGCCGGGACTTATATTGCGGGGTTCTATTACCGGGGGAATAGTATCTAGCATAACGGTGAAACGTCCGAAGGTATTTGGCTGTGCATGCATGAAGCCACTCTGCCACCTGCTGTTCAGTGCACCGGGATTATTGCCGTTATTGTTTAATAAAACTATCAAGGCCTTTTCCCGGAGATCTTCGGGTATATCTGTTGCGGCAATACTCATGCTGTAATTACGGTGAATGGGTGTGTACCGGTTATGTATGTGATAAACCGGTGTAAGGCTGCCACTGACCGGGGGGGAGGTTGTATACTCAAACAGCAGGTCTTCATACAATGCATTTGCAGGAATGGATATGGATAAATTTTGTGCCGAATAATTGTTTTGCCGGTCATAGCTCATGAGCATTGCATAATTTACCGGTGGAGGAGGAGGGGGTAATTCTTTTTCGGCAGGAGGTACTGTTGTGGTCATGAATGATAATTCCGACCTGTTTTTATGGGCGTCTTTTACAACGATTCTGACTACAGTCTCATCTTCTTTATAAAAAAGTCCCACTCCCCTGTTGATATGATGGCCATAGATGCTCATCCGGTTATTGGGTTGCAGGAAGGCACGTTGAATATCCCGCCTGTTCCTTACCCTCTCTGCATAGTCAATGTGTGAGTTGATGTATCTGAGCTCGCCGAAGGCAAATTTGGTAAGTTCATGCCTGTATACGCTTCTATCATCTAATAACAGCTCTACCGACCAGGCACCACACCGGTTTGGCGAATCATTCAGAAAGTCGGTAACCTGGATTCCAAAACCGATTTCGCCAAACACCTGCAGTGGTGCATTGTTTTGCAGCCTGAATTGTCCCCTTCCCCCGGTAAGGGGCATAAAAACCGGTTCGCTTTTCCCGTTTACGAAGCTGTTATGGTTGAGTGGATAAACGGCCAGCGTGTACAATACAGGTGGCAGGTCATCCCTTACATCAAAATCGAACAACAGCGGATTTACCGGCATCTGTGTTGCTGCTTCCCTGATCTCAAAATGCAGATGGGGGCCGAATGATGATCCTGTGTTTCCGGAATATCCTATTAAATCGCCCTGCTTCACTTTCAGCTTTCCTTTTTGGGGAGCCAGGTCGACATCAAAGCTTTGTCTTTTGTACTGCTCCTGGCTGACATAATTTTCGATTTCTTCGTTAAATCCATCCAGATGTGCATAAACAGTAGCAAGTCCGTTTGGATGCTCAACATACAGTGCCCTGCCGTAGCCTACCGGGGAAACTCTTATGCGGTATACAAAACCGTCGGCTGCAGCAAGGATTCTCTTTCCTGTCACCCCCCCTGTCCTTATATCTATGCCTGCATGAAAAGCGTTTGTGCGCAGTTCCCCAAAATTCGCAGATAGTCTGAGAGGAAATTCAACAGGCGATATGAAATAATTATGCGGGAATCCGTCGCTGAAGCCGGAATTGACAAAAATCAGCATTAAGAAAAAAAAGGTCGCAATCTTTTTCATTTAATTAAAGGCAATTAAAATATTTGTCATATATTCCGGGAATGTTTATATATTTATCCTGTAAAACTAAAAATCCTTTGGATAAATAGTAAATTAAAATGCAGTAATTTTTATATTTGCAAAAGCAATAGTAACTTTGTAAGTAATTAGTAATATAAGGATATGGACAGCAATGAAAATCAATTGGTAATTCAGTTAAAGGAAAAAATTGAAACGATTGTATCAATGCTTGAAAAATCCGAAGAGGACCGTAACAGGCTTCAGAAAGAAAAGCTGCAGTTGACTGAGCAGATAAAACTCAAGACAACGGCTTTTGAAGAACTGGAAAGAAGGTATGAAACCCTGAAACTGGCAAAGGCCATTCTGGGATCGGGTGAAAATTCACATGATGCCAGAATTAGAGTTAACAGGATTGTGCGGGAGATTGACAAATGTATTGCTCTTTTAAATCATTAAAATGGATAATCTTATATGGATGACAAGCTTTCCATACGGGTCAATGTAGCAGAGAGATTTTACCCGCTAAAAATAAACAGGGGAGACGAGGAGAAGATCCGCAAGGCAGCCAGGTTAATTAATGAAAAGGTTTTGCAGTATAAGCAAAGGTATACAGACAAAGACCTTCAGGACTTTTTGGCAATGGCAGCACTGCAGTTTGTTATCAGGTTGATTGAGTGCGAAGATAAAACGGATGTTATTCCTTTCAGGGAACAATTAAAGGATTTGGAACAGGAATTGGAAGATTATATTCAAAATAAAAAAAAGAGTAATAGCGTTCTTTAACATATAAAAGATTTTGCCCGCATAGTGTTTCTTTGATTGAGTAAAACTCAACACTTTACAAATTGGAGTAAAGCTCGTTTTTATAATGGCAGGCCTCACTCCCGGTTCGTCCGGGAGTTCCGGGAAACCGGAACATTGGAAGCCAGAATTTTAACGGCAACTCCACCCATGTTAATCTGGGGTTTTAACGATAATCGAAGGGACATATGCGGGTTTTTTATTATTTCTAACCAAGTCAAATAAAATGAAATCATGGATACAGCAATAATTACGGAAGCAATATCACCAGTACTTTGCGCCATAATTGCAGCTGTTTCTTTTATAGCAGGAGGATTTTTGACCTTTTTAATTTATCGGGTATTGCTAAAAAAGAAACAGGTGAATATGATCAAGGAAGCCGAACTGGAGGCCGAGGTCATAAAGAAAGAAAAGATACTGCAGGCAAAGGAAAAATTTTACCAGTTAAAATCAGAACACGAAAAACTAATAAACGAGAAGAACAACAAGATAAACCAGATAGAAAACAGGATCAAGCAAAGGGAATCGGCCCTTTCACAAAGGATTTCAGAAACGCAGAAAGAAAAACTTGAAGTAGAAGCAATTCGGGATAATCTAAAAGCCCAGCTGGAACTTGTTGAGAAAAAGGCTGAAGAAATGGGCAGACTGCATACCCAGCAGGTTGATAAGCTGGAAGCCATTTCCGGGCTTTCCGGCGAAGAAGCGAAAACACAGCTTGTCGAGTCGATGAAGGAGGAGGCCAAGACAGAAGCCATGTCCTACATAAATGAGATAATGGGCGAGGCAAAGATGACTGCCACAAAGGAGGCCAAACGCATTGTGATACAATCCATACAGCGTGTTGCCGCTGAAAGCACCATCGAAAATTCCGTAACGGTTTTTCATATTGATGGTGATGATATCAAAGGCCGCATAATAGGACGCGAAGGCAGGAATATCAGGGCTCTTGAGGCAGCAACCGGGGTGGAGATAATAGTAGATGACACTCCTGAAGCTATCATACTTTCCGCTTTTGATCCGGTGAGAAGGGAGATTGCCCGCCTTTCGCTTCATCAGCTTGTAACAGACGGCCGCATTCATCCTGCCCGTATTGAAGAGGTTGTATTGAAAACCCAGAAGCAGATAGAAGAAGAGATCGTTGAAATAGGCAAGCGCACAACGATTGATCTCGGAATACACGGGTTACACCCCGAGTTGATAAGGATAATTGGTAAAATGAAATACCGTTCTTCCTACGGTCAGAATCTTCTGCAGCATTCGCGTGAAGTTGCCAATCTCAGTTCTATAATGGCCACCGAACTTGGGTTAAATCCGAAAATGGCCAAACGTGCCGGATTACTGCATGATATAGGTAAGGTACCCGATGATGAGCCTGAATTGCCTCATGCAATTCTGGGCATGAAACTGGCAGAGCGCTATAAGGAAAAACCCGAAATCATCAATGCCATAGGGGCACATCACGATGAGGTGGAAATGACTACCATGATTGCGCCTATTGTCCAGGTATGTGACGCCATATCAGGGGCGCGGCCGGGAGCAAGGCGGGAGGTTGTGGAGGCATATATCAAAAGGCTCAAGGACCTTGAAGCAATGGCTTTATCCTACCCGGGAGTAATGAAAACCTATGCAATACAGGCCGGACGGGAGCTAAGGGTAATAGTGGGCAGTGAAAAGATATCGGATAAGGATGCAGAGAAGATGTCGTATGATATAGCCAAGAAGATACAGGATGAAATGACCTATCCCGGACAGGTAAAAATAACCGTTATCAGGGAAACCAGGGCGGTCAGTTATGCCAAATAATGGTGGTATTTAAGGTAATTAAGTCCTGAATCAAGGCAGATTTACCTGGTAATCCCTTACTTTAGCAAGGTGAAGCAAAACGGTTATAATTTAAGGCTCAGGAATGTTTTAAAATCGGCTTTTGAAAGAATTTATCCGACCCCGAGGTGGATAATTTATTCATTGGATCTTTTTTTATCTGCATTTACGGTTTTCATTGCAATGCTCCTGCGACTTGAACCTGTTATTTCAGGTGCTGAGATGCAGGAAACCATGCCATTCACCATCGTTTACGTGGTTTTTGTCAGGGCCTGCGTTTTCCTGCTGACAACTAATTATGCAAATGTAGTAAGGCATACCGGGACCAGGGACATTGACAATAACCTCAGGGTTGTTTTCTATGGCTCCGCCGTTCTGTTTAGCGTCAATATTCTAAGTTACCTTTTAAACGGTTCTGTAGTAATTCCTACATCGGTGCTGGTTATTGAATTTATTGCATTATCAGTCATGATAAATGCATACAGGCTTCTTATTCAAATGGTTTATTTTGAAGTGATAAACCCTTCCAGGGAAAAGTCCAATGTTATCATCTATGGTTCAGGCCAGCATGCCGTCCTTGTTAAAAAGGCAATTGAAGGTAACAGTTCGCTGAAGATGAAAACATTTGCCTTTATTGACAATAACAATAACAAAGCAGGATACCAGATTGAGGGCAGGGATATATTCAATCTTCATGATTTGGAAAGACTTTTAAAATCCGTCAGGATTGATGCCATAATTATCCCTTCCATTTCCACGTCCTATCATGTTAAGGAATACATAATGGACCTCTGCATGGAATATGAGGTAAAGCCCATGGTCATACCTGATGTGCGGTTTTGGATCAGTGGTCAATTGTCTTACGATCCCGTTACAAATATTGACGTTGAAGAGCTTATGGACAGAGATCCAATACAGCTGGATATGCAGTCGATCAGGAAGGAGATGAGGGGTAAGACAATCCTGGTAACAGGGGCAGCCGGAAGCATCGGCAGTGAAATAGTCAAGCAGCTCCTGCCTTTCAAACCCGGTAAGATAGTACTGTTTGATCAGGATGAATCTCCTCTTTATGCCCTTGACCTTGCACTCAGGGAAGATTTCCGTTTTACCCGGTTTGAAACTGCCATGGGTAATATTTCAGACGATTACCGTGTTGAAAAGCTTTTCATGACCTATAAACCTGACATTGTATTTCATGCTGCAGCCTACAAGCATGTACCCATGATGGAATGCAATCCGTATGAAGCAGTAAGGGTTAATGTTTCGGGTACAAAGAACCTTGCTGACATGGCCGTTAAATACGGGGCCAGGAAATTCGTGATGATATCTACCGATAAGGCAGTACGTCCTACCAATGTAATGGGTGCATCAAAACGCATAGCCGAGATGTATGTACAGGCAATGAACCGGGCCGGAAAAACTATTTTCATTACCACCCGTTTCGGAAATGTTCTGGGTTC
>SLJO01000207.1 GCA_007135095.1 Bacteroidales bacterium
AGATTGCCGGCGAAGTTCTTGAAAACACCATTGAGGCTGCAGAACTGCTGGGAGAAGATCCTGAACTTATCCGCAAATGCCGGGAAGCCCTGGCAAAACTACCGCCCATGCAGGTGGGCCAGGACGGGACAATTATGGAGTGGATAGAGGATTACAGCGAGCCTGATCCGGGTCACCGTCATATTTCCCATCTTCTTGGCCTTTATCCCCTGCACCGGATAGGACCGGATGATCCCCGGCTGGTTGAGGCAGCGGCAAAAACCATCGAAAAGCGCCTTCAGCATGGCGGGGGCCATACCGGATGGAGCCGTGCATGGACTATCAACTTCTTCAACCGGCTCCGTAACAGTGAAAAAGCTTATGAAAACCTTATGGTGTCGCTTGAACAAACCACACTGAAAAACCTTTTCAGCACCCATCCCCCATTCCAGATTGACGGCAACTTTGGCACAACAGCCGGAATTGCCGGGATGCTGCTTGGTTCAGCACCAGGCTATGTTGACATTCTTCCCGCCCTCCCCGGGGCATGGGCCAGGGGAAGTGTTGAGGGATTAAGGGCTCACGGTGGTTTAACTGTTTCCATAAGCTGGGAGGATGGTACATTAAAATCAGCAAGAATAGAGGCTTCAAAACCCGTTACCGCAAAGATACGATACAGGGGTCAGCAGGCCGGGTGGACTGCCGGTGAGGGCGATTATATAATACTTGACAACCTGCTGGAAATCACTGAAAGTTCACTCAGCGCAGATGATATTATTATTCTTGAACGGCTGGATATACTGTAAGTTTTTGCAAAACTGATGATTACACGATCCCCTACCTTTAGGGTATTCCCGGCAACCACCTGTATCCTTATGGTTATTCCCGGCAACCACCTTTATCCTTTCGGATATTGATGTTTGGGCAAAAAATTATACTTTTATACCGGTAAAAAAGCCACATATCTATTAACTAACAAAAATGAGCATGTATAATAAACTTATTTCCGGCATAGCCGCAATTTTACTTTTGTTATCCTTTTCATGCAGTAATTCTGCAAACCAGGCTTTTGTTCCCGATCCGGGGGTGGTATCCTATACCTTCCGGACCCAGTTCCAGGAAGATGTTCCCGGAACACTTGATATAATCAGGGAAATGGGAATAACCAATATAGAATTCTCAAACCTGTTCGGCAAAACTGCAACTGAATTGCGGGCCCTCCTTGATGAAAGAGGAATGATATGCACCTCCTACGGTGTTGGCTATAACAGGATTGTCGGTGACATTGATAATGTGGCGGAAGAAGCCAGGATACTCGGGGCAAAATATGTCCGGGTTGCCTCAATACCCTATGAAAGGCCCGAGTTTACAATTGAAAATGCAAAACAGACCGTGGTGGACTTTAACAGGGCAGGTGAATTACTGCACAGGGAGGGAATCTATTTTTGCTATCATAATCACGGCTTTGAATTCAGGCCTTACGAAGATGGTACCCTTTTTGACTATATAGTACAGAATACCGACCCCCGTTATGTTAGTTTTGAGATGGACCTGCTCTGGACAGTGCATCCCGGACAGGATCCTGTTGAACTGCTGGAAAGATATCCTGAACGTTTCAGGCTAATGCACCTTAAAGATTTCCGCAAAGGAGTGGTTGGCGATTTTTCAGGCAGTACACCAAGGGAAAACGATGTTGTGCTGGGCACGGGACAGGTTGATTTTCCCGCTGTTCTGCGTGCAGCTCAAAACACCAACATTGAATACTACTACATAGAAGACGAAAGCCCTGATGTAATTGAACGTGTACCTCAAAGTATTGAATATATCACCAGCATAAAAAGGTAATCCCGGCAGAAACCTGACATGAACCCACCGGCTGCATCATGCAAAGATGTAGATGAAAAGATACCGGGTAAGAAGAGTTATAAGCAGGGTAAACAGCATGTTTAACCACAGGCCCGCCCTGACCATCTGGGGTATGGTCATTATACCGCTGCCATAGACTATTGCATTCGGTGGCGTTGCAACAGGAAACATAAATGCGCAGCTTGCTGCCACGGCTACGGGGATTGCCAGTTGCAGGGGATCCTCCCCCATGCCGATTGCCACTGAACCCATAACGGGAAGAAAGGCGGCAGCAGTAGCGGAATTGCTTGCCAGGTTTGTGAAAGTAATTACTACCCCGGTAACAATCAGTATTACGATAACAAAGGGCAGAAAGCTCAGTCCTGTGAAATACCCGCCTATCCATTCTGCCAGGCCGGTCCTCTGAATAGCCCCTGCCAGGGTGAGTCCGCCGCCAAACAAAATAAGGATACCCCAGGGGAGTTTGGAGGCAGCCTTCCAGTCAAGGAGAAACTTGCCGGTTTTGAAGTTCATGGGTGTAAGGAAAAGAAGCAGTGCGCCAAAAATTGCAATTCCTGCATCCGACAAACCCGGAAGCCATGACTCAATTAATGGCCGCACCATCCAAAGGAATGCTGTAAAACCGAAAATCAAGGCAACCATCAGCTCCCCCCTGCTGAATCCTCCCAGGCTTTTTACCTCCTGGGCGATATATTCCTTGCCCCCCGGAAGGCTCTTGAAACGTACCGGGAAGGTTATGGAAGTCAGCGAAAAATAAATAAGGGGCATACCAAATATAACAAGCGGAAGACCAACAAGCATCCACTGCATAAATGATATTTCCACGCCATAGGATTCATTTACAAAGCCAATAAGAAGCGCATTGGTTGGTGTCCCTATCACAGTGCCAAGTCCGCCGACGTTAGCCGAAAAAGCAATTGCAAGCATCAGGGCGACTGCAAAATTGCTGTATTGCAAACTATCGGATGCATTATGTTCCATATTCTTTGTTAGCTGAATAACCGATAATGCTATGGGCAGCATCATCATGGTAGCGGCGGTATTACTGACCCACATACTCATAAAGGCCGTAGAGACCATAAACCCGAGGATGATGCTCTTTGGTTTGGAACCTATCACATAAATTATGTTCAGGGCAATTCTCCGGTGCAAGCCCCATTCCTGCATCCCTATAGCCAGTATAAACCCTCCCAGGAAAAGAAAGATCATTGGATTTGCATAGGGAGCAGAAGTTGCAGTTATACCTGAAATACTGAACAGCGGGAACAGTACAAGAGGCAGCATGGCAGTGGCCGGGATGGGGATTACCTCGGTGGTCCACCAGATTGCCATAAGCAGAGCTATTGCAGCGGTGTACCACCCCTCCTGGCTCAGTCCTTCCGGGGGAGAACTTATCAGCATTATGAAAAACAGCAACAATCCGCCAGCCATTCCGGCCAGCCTTTTGATAATATCCGGCGAATAATTTGCTTTTGCTGCCGGATTATCTTTTTTTATATTTTTCCGGGATG
Organism: Bacteroidales bacterium; assembly: GCA_007135095.1. Classification (GTDB taxonomy): domain Bacteria; phylum Bacteroidota; class Bacteroidia; order Bacteroidales; family PUMT01; genus PXAP01. Next base: position 3,357 of record SLJO01000207.1, read on the forward strand.
TGTTTTCTGGATTATCTGATGACATTATAAGTACTTAAGTGTTGGTAATACCAGGTAATTGTTCGAAGGGGAGCTTACAGGCGATTTATCGTCAGTCCGCCGTCTACCATAAAAACTTCGCCGGCAGAAAACGGGAAACTGTCACTCGCCAAGGCAAGGACCGACCTTGCCACATCTTCGGGCAAGCCCCATCTTGGCTGCACATTTAGTCCCCCGGCGATCAGCCTGTCATATTTCTCAATTACTGCAGAAGTCATGTCGGTGCGTATTACTCCCGGCCGCACCTCGTATACCGATATCCCGTATTCCGCCAGCCTGACTGCCCATATCCTGCTGTGCATTGCGTATCCTGCCTTTGAGATACAGTATTCAGCCCTGTTTGGTGATACCACGGTTGCCGAAATAGATCCTATATTTATTATCGTGCCTGAAAAAGAGTTGTCGGCCATTTTCTGTTTTACCATCTGTTTTGCAATCAGCTGGGTAAGAAAATATGGCCCTTTAAGGTTAATCCGCATGACCCTGTCATAGCTTTCTTCGGTAAGTTCCAGAGCATCAAGCCTTTCCAAAGGGGCAACCCCTGCATTGTTCACAAGCAGATCAACCCTGCCAAATGCATTCAGCACCATATCATAAACGCTCTGCCTGTCGGCAGAAATGCTGATGTCGCCGCGGCAATAAACCACCCGGGCTCCACTGCTGCGGATATCATCGAGCACTGCGCCCAGCCGTTCTTCATCCCGCACACCATTGATAGCCAGGTCATAGCCATTCCCGGCAAGCTCATGTGCTATTGCCAGGCCTATTCCCCTTGATCCTCCTGTAACAAGTGCAATTTTCCTCATTAGTCTGAATTATTTTGGGTTTCCGCAAAAAACGTATAGTACGGACCATCATTAACTATCCGCCAAAGGTACAGGGCCAGTTCCCGCATATGGTAATCTCCCCACATCGACGACTCACTGCAGGGGATCTTCCTGCCCTCGGGGATATGATCCCATCCATTGGGACGGTGATATACCGAGTGAAGAAGCAGTCCCTGATGCTCATCATCCCTGCTAAGGTATGGATCATCAAGCAATGTCCGGCTAACCGTCAGCCCCGCCTGCCAGTAACGCCGCCCGTCCTCTTCCTGCCCCCGCCGGGAAAGAAAACGGCCAAACCGAAGCAGTCCCTGGGCGCCGATAGCCGCAGCAGAGCTGTCTACAGGTTCAAACTCATTAAAGGGATCTGCCTTGGCGGCGGTATAATCGCCCAGGCGGGCAAGCATAGGTGCCCCTGTATCCCAGTATGGAATACCATCGGAAGATGTATTTGCAATATAAAAATCACAAACGGCCCGGGCGGCTTTTAGCATGATCGATTCAATTTGTTGCCTGCCCCCCGAGCTTTCCAGTTCATTTTTGCCGAGTGTCTCAAGAAATTCAAGTTGTTCGGCAAAACCACACATTGCCCATGCCAGACCCCTTGTCCACGTGGTAAAGGGTGAAAATCCCTGCTGGGAGCTAGGGCAGCGGAAATATCCGTCATTTGTATTGAATATTGCTTCATGCACCGTCCGTCCCCTTATGTCATATTCATCCCTGCCCTCGCCATAATAAACATTATACTTTGCCGTGGAGTAAATATGCTGCAACATCCTTTCCAGCAACGATATCTGCTGGTCATGTTCTGAGAAAAGGCTGTGACCAAGCTGATGGCTCACCACAAGGGCTCTCATGGAACGTATGGTATCAACAAACAGTGAGTGCGGACCGTTGAAAGAATAGACAAACCCGCCGTCGTCGCAAGTCTTTGTCCACCGCATTGCCTGTACGGCCCCGGTGCATTTGAGGGCGAGTTCGTAAAAGGACCTTTCCCACTGGCAGGAATCAATCCTGCCTTCCATATACAGCCGGCGAAGAGCGCCATAGGTGCTTATATTGTTAAAGCCGTGATCATGCACACCAACATGGGTGATGTGTGGTGCCATCAGCTTAAGGGTAGATTCCCGGCCAGTCTCAAGGAAGTATTTCTCGTCTGTGGCATCGTACTGTATTATCTCTCCCCCGAACTGGAATCCCTGGGTCCATTCTGTCCATCCCCTGGTAGTATATTTACCTTCACGGGTATACACAGGTGAACCGTTGGAGGCATCATACTGGTCGCGGATCAGCCGGATTTTCTTCCCGGAAAGGTCCCACATATCTTCAAGCGGTTTCCTGAGGTCTTCGGGCAGAAGCTTGTATTGTATTTGCATAAAAATTAATTATTTAATATGAATAATTCCTGTTCGGTCATGGCAAAAAAGAGGGTTTGGCAAACATGGGCCAGGGAGGTTGGGTTAAGCCGGTAACTATTTCAGCTCGGGCACATCTATCCACTCACGCTTTTCTGCAGATTCGAGTGCCAGCTCGGCCAGCTGGACTCCTTTGGCGGCTTCAAGCAGGCCCCACCTGAACGGCTCGCCA
>SLJO01000061.1 GCA_007135095.1 Bacteroidales bacterium
ATTACCGGCATTTGGATCCCCTGGTTCCCGGATGGCTTGTATGAATTCCGGTGCCGGGAAAAGATGGGTACGCCGAATCACCGTAAAGTATACTAACTTTGTTATTGCAAAAATCAAAAGGTATGAGAATTTTAAAAGATGAGACAGCAGGGGTTATTATTGATATTCAGCAGAGACTATTGCCCCATATTCATGACGGGGAAAGGCTTCTCCAAAATTGCCTGACACTTATTGAAGGCTTGAATCTTCTCTCTGTGCCAATGATAGTAACACAGCAATATACAAAAGGTCTGGGGGCAACTGACCCTTCAGTGGTTCAGAAATTTTCCGGATTCAGGTATATTGAGAAAACCTCATTCAGCTGCTACGAGGAACCAGACTTCAGGGAAAAGCTGAGGCTCACGGGTAAACAGAATATCATTCTCTGTGGCATAGAATCACATGTATGCGTGCTTCAGACCTGTCTGGACCTCCTGGATGGCGGGTTCAGGCCAGTTATTGTGGAGGATTGCGTTGCATCAAGGAAGCCGGGTGATAAAACTATCGCCATAGAGCGGATGCGGCAGGAAGGAGCCAGGATCACCACCCTGGAGAGTATTCTTTTTGAGCTTACCAGGCGGGCAGGGAATGAAATTTTCAAAAGCATTTCCAGGCTGGTTAAGTAGATTGTGATATTCCAATACCTGCCTGGCAGCTGACCTGTTGCTTAATCTGCAGCCGTTACCTCTTCTTTTGCTCATCCATATTCCTGATTGTTTCACGAAGGAATTTTTCAAAATCCTTTGCAAATTCCTTCCTTTTCAGCGCGAACTCCACTGTGGTTTTCAGGAAATCAAGCTTATTGCCAATATCATAACGCTTGCCTTCAATTATGGTGGCAATAATGCCTTCTTGTTTAAGCAAAATCTGCAGGGCATCAGTCAATTGAATTTCATTGCCTTTTCCACGGGGTGTTTTTTCCAGCGCCCGGAAAATTTCCGGGGTCAGGATATATCGTCCGGCAATTGCCAGGTTGGAAGGAGCCTGTTTGCCGGTAGGTTTTTCAACAAGCTGGTCTAATCGTATTACCTTATCACTCAATTTTTTGCCGCCAACAATGCCATATCTTGATACATTTTCCCGGAGAACAGTCTCTACTGCTATCACAGTATGGCCATATTGTTCGTATGAATCAATCAATTGCTGTGTGACCGGTATGACTGAATCGATAATGGTATCGCCCAGCAGAACCGCAAATGGCTCATGCTCGCAGTGAAATCTTGCATGATAGATGGCGTCTCCCAGTCCGTTTAATTCTTTCTGACGGATAAAATGGATATTGGCCATGCTTTCAATATGCCTTAACTGTGTATATAAAGCTTCATCCTCACGGTCCTGCAATCGTGATTCAAGCTCATAATTTTTATCGAAATGGTCTTCAATGGACCGTTTTCCCTTACCGGAAATAATTAATATATCTTCAATTCCGGAATCCACACATTCCTGCACTACATATTGAATGGTCGGGGTATCAATGATAGGCAGCATTTCTTTGGGCTGTGCCTTGGTTACGGGAAGAAACCTGGTGCCCAGACCTGCTGCCGGGATAACTGCTTTTTTAATCATAAATTACATAATAAATGGTTTAATAACTCTGGCATTAACCTTTTGCAGATTAACGACCAGTCTTCTCAACATTTCATCATCTTCATACATTCCTATAATGGCGCCACCGGAGCCTGAAAATTTGGCAGAGGCCCCGCAATTTCTAGCTGTCGTTACCAGTTCCATATTACTCTCTGAAATGTTCATGATTTTGCACCGTAAATCAAAATTGGCGTCAATTAGCTTATTTAAAGAATCATAATCCTTCTTAAGGATCACCTCTTTCCCCTTCTCGGCAATACCAGCCAATTCGTCCAGTGCCTCGAGAACGGCAGGATCACCCTTTTCATATTTTTCGCGGATATTATTCAGTGCCGCTCCTGAAACCTTTCCCAATTCAACTTTATATGCCAGGTAAAGTTTTGGCAGCAATGCCGGGTCTAAACTTTCATAACGCCCGAACCCGTTTTCCAGCAGATGGTTTTTATCGAAATCCATAAAAACGCAACCTTCATAAACCTGGATAACGCGGTCCTGCAATCCCGCATTTATACCAAGCTCCTCGGTTTCGGTTTTTAATATGACCGTCGGGAGCATATGTTTGGGAATATCCACTTCATAAAACTGCATTAAAGCCTTGACGGTGGCGGTAATAATGGCGCTTGAACCGGCCAGGCCGACCTGGCGGGGTATGGATGAGCGGTAGCGGATGGTGAAATTCCTGCCGCTGAGCCTTAGATTGTTTGATTCGCAGTATTCCAGGAATTTTTTTATGGCAGCCTTTATCAGTCTTGTTCCGCCATAATAACCTGATAATTTAACGGAATCGGCCAAATGGTAGATATTACGAAAGGTATTCAGGTCTACATCCATCTCCTCAATCCGCAATTCGGGTGTTTCGTAAAGGGAAATTGAAGCACCGAAATTCCTTACAATAATGGATATTGTCTTGCCGAAATACCCGTCAGAGGGATTTCCCAGCAGTCCGGCGCGTGCATATGCCCTGGTTTCAATAATCATGGACAATTATTAAATTTTGCGGGTAATGATTGCATTTACTACCTTTTTATTTTACAGCCTCTGCAAATAAAGGCCCAAGTTACAAAAACCAGTGAAATTACCAATCACAAACCATCCCGGTTTGTGAGCCGGTTTTAATTATCAGCCTGTTTTTTATACTGTTTGTTAAATTTAGGAATAAAACTGAGAAAACAGGATTAAATAAACTATAGGAATAATTTATATTTACACAACATGTTTTATTGACCTTCAGCCGGTCTCACACGCAATAAGCTTGTTGTTTATGATTATAAACCGGATGTGACATTCATCTTTTTTCAGCTTTACCCATACCGATCCATCCGGATGTTATGATGCCTTTAAACACTAAATATCACAAAAGAGTGAACAAACCATCATTTTATCTTATCATTTGCGGTCTTCTGCTTGCCGGATATGGATGCTCAGGTACGCACAAAGGCCAAAAATGCATGACATCAATCCGGGCAGGTTTCTCTGAACGGATACCGGAGCGGGAACAGGGGGCGCCAGCCGGATCTGTATTCATGGAACAAACCAGGACGCTCAGTTACGCGGAAAGGCAGCTGGCCGCCGTCAGGGAATTTATTCAAGGCAACATACCCTCCCGACTCCGTGAGCTGGAACCTCTTTCATTTATCAGTGAGGAGGGTGATATTCTTATTTTGCTGGTCACCAGAGATTACCTGGCTGTCGGGACTGAAGGCGATTTTGTGAGAATGCCCCTTTCCCTGCCTTCGGCAAATACGATCGCAAAGGAATATAATATGTACCTGCCAACCCCGGAGATTGTGAACGCCATCTATGAGCAGGCAAAAGTGCGGCTGGAGCCGCAGCCTATGGAACCGGGCCCGGAGATGAGGTCCGGCGACTATTACCTGCGCCATAACAGGCTGATAGAAGGGCAAATGAGCGGTTCGCCCGAGGGCCTGATTGCAGGGCATAAAAAGGATGTTGTCATCAGCCTGCGGATGAGTGGCCAGCCGGACCGCGTACCAATCTATGGATGGCACAGGAAAGCAGGCGATCCCATTCAGCCCTTGTCTCTGGTTCATGGCGCCACATACGAGGATTACAGCCATGGCCTGAGGCTCGTGAGTCCGGTTGCCTGCCTCAACGGTGAACCCGTCCCCCTTGGTAACCTTTTTGATGATCCTGTATGGGGATCATTCCTGAGCAATGAGCCCGGCCTTGATCCCCAGGAGCTTTCCTGGCAGGAATAACCATCAACATCCCCGGTGTACCCCCTGGGCGGCTCTGTGCTGGGGGTTATCAGGCGGGATCGGCGACAGTGACCACATTAAGCGTAAATTCAAGCTTCCAACGGCCATATTCGGAGAAAAACCTTTTTGGAAATTTCTAATATTAAAATTATTACCTTTCTAACACCATTTTCGTAAAAGTTATCTGCATAAAAAATATCCTATAAAACAGATAAAATGTCAATAATAATAAATCAATACTGATATGCAAAGAAGATCTTTTATCCAATTGGGAGCTTTAGGTACTCTTTTTACATTACCTGCCTATAGAGGTTTAAGCACAATGATATCTGGCCAATCAGGTATTATAGAATTGAAAAGAGAAATCCCGGTAGTGGGTGAATATGATATTGTTGTTTGTGGAGCAGGGCCTGCCGGAGTGAGTGCAGCGATTGAAGCGGGCCGTAATGGAGCAAAAATCTTATTGGTTGAGACACATGGGTGCCTTGGAGGGATTTGGACTGCCGGATTGCTCACCTGGATTCTCGATCATATTAATCAACCTGGCCTTATACGTGAAATTGAACACAAGCTTGTTGCCGGAGGCGCAGTAAGTCAGGACATTGATACTGGAGGACCACTTTCATTTGATCCGGAAATTATGAAACTTTTATTGGAGGAACTCTGCCTGGAAGCTGGCGTAGATATACTTTTACATACTCGGGTGGTAGCCTCCATAAAGGACGGAAAAAATATGCTTACACATATTATTACAGAATCAAAATCAGGAAGAGAAGCTTTTAGAGGAAAAGTATTCATTGACTCGACAGGAGATGGTGACATTGCAGCATTAAGCGGATGTGGTTATGAGCTTGGCAGAGAAGGAGATGGCGCATTACAACCCTTTAGTCTGCTCGCTTTGGTCACAGGGATAAATTTTGATGAAATTCGCGAGTATTCAAGATGGACGGGAATTCCGGGCGACGCATCCAAAAGTAATCTATTGGCAGAAATTAATAGAGCAGGAGCATATCCCTCATATATGAATCCAAGTTTGCATCCAATCCGTAAAGACTTATTCAAGTTTATGGCTAATCACGAGTATGGATACTCACCACTGAGTTCGCTTGATGTAACAAAGGCAACTTTAAACGCACGCAAGGAAATTAATAATATTGTGAAAGCTTTACGTTCAAATGGGGGCATATGGAAGAATCTCAGAATTGTTGCAACCGGGGAGCAAATTGGGACAAGGGAAGGACGCAGGATTCATGGTTTATATACCGTGACTGTAGAGGATATGATCAAAGGATCTCGTTTTGACGATGCAGTGTGCAGAGTCAGTGGTGGTGTAAATGTACACTCTGTTAGTATGGATGATATGGAAGCCGCAAAAATGGGCAGAGGTTATAGTCCGGGTATAAAAACCCAGGAATATGATATACCAATACGATCACTGATTGCGAAAGATGTAGGTGGCTTGTTGATGGCAGGTCGGTGCATCAGTGGAGATTTTCTTGCTCATTCAAAGTACCGGAATACGGGTTATGCTGTTCCGATGGGGCAATCTGCTGGAAGAGTTGCCGCAATTTCCTCAAGAAAGAATATTTTACCTCAAGAAGTTCATTTTCAATCATTAGGGCTTTAACCAATAGAGTATACTTCGCACATTAATCATATAAGTTGCCAGACTAATTATTGTGATTTGGCCATAATGTTTAAAAAAATTCAAATATCTTTAAAATGTATTTTATTCAAAGACAAGATTGAAACAAATATGAATGAGTAACCGGGAAATAATGTTGTATAATTCCTATCCCAGGTATTTCTCAAGTATACAATAAAGCTGCTCCCTTTTGAACGGTTTGGTCAGGTGCTCGTTAAATCCCGCATCTTCGCTTTTTTTGATCTGATCAGTCATGGCATAGGCAGACTGGGCAATAACCGGTATACCCG
>SLJO01000041.1 GCA_007135095.1 Bacteroidales bacterium
AAGCCGACTCAAACGTATGAAGCCTCAGCGCAGCCATAATCTGGTCACGGTTATACCGGCTATGCAGCCTTAGCGGGAACGGATAACCCAGGTCAAGCTCCTTCTCCACCACCTCCACTTCCGACATCAGGTAATCCGTCACCTCCAGCATCTCTGATGCCATCACCGGGTTTGCTTTAATTGCTTTTACGCTTTCGCGGAAATCAACAAAGCCGAGCTCGGCGCCGGACTTCTGCCACACATCATAATGGAACATCGCTAGCATCAACTCCTCTTCCTCGCTAAGATTTGCCCCGTCCATCCTTTCGGGAGTAGCCGTTAAACCGAGTAATATGGAAGGCTCGAAGTGTCTTAGGATTGGCCTGTAACTTTTCGCTGCAATATGGTGAACCTCGTCAATTATGATAAAATCATAAAAATCCTTGTCAAGCGGTAAATCAGCAATCCTGTTCTAAGTTTGTAGTTATTTAATAACCATAAAACGGTTGAGGTAACTTCTTTTCTAAAATTCCCGGCAACCATTATTATACGTTGAGATTTATTAAGTGTTATTTCTTTAAAATCAGAAACTTCTATGAAGTCTGAGATATTGGTTTCAGCATCTTCCTCTACACCATTTTTATCAAGATATTGTTGATAGATATTTTTTATCTGCGCTTTTGATAAGCTGGCACAATAGGAAGCATATTTTAATGCCTGCCACATAACATCCCGTCCGCTGTCATCAAGCTTGTTTTCAATAACAACAACATCACCCATTTTATCTGATGCCAATAAATCAAGTCTTTCCTGGGTTTCATCGAAACCACAGAACTCTTTTTGGATGACCAGTAATTCTTCATTAAAAAATATTGGGTTATTAGCAATCCATTCCTGCAAATTCTCCTTTTCTTTGAATCCTAATTTGGAAAAGCTTCTTTCAGCTATTTTGGAGAGCCTGTTTATGTTTTTGTCTATTAAGAACATGAGAGCAATTATATTATTTCATCAAAACCTCATTGTTTGGTTTACAGTTAGCATAGCGTAAAGAACTAAGTAAACTGTTTAAAAACAGTCGTTTTCGACCATCCCGCTTTTAAAAAATGGTTCAAAAGCAGAAAGTTTAAAAGTAAGCGGCGGCCCCTAAAAGTGCCCCGAATACTGCAATCAGCAAAACAATTCCTATTAAGGAAATTACCAGGCCTGCGATAGCCAGTCCTTTTGGTTCTCTGAATACACCAATAGCTGAAAATATCAGTCCCAATAACCATATTATCCAGCCTAAAAACGGAACCCAGCCTAAGAATAAGGCAATTAAAGCAAGGACGAATCCGGCAGTTCCAATTCCGTTAGATTTTTCAGTCTGATTAATAATAACAGTTGGTTCCGATTTACTTTTAGGGCTTAAAGTTTCCTGTGTCATATCCGGCGATTTAGGTTTTTCTGCTCATAAGGCTTTTCGGAATCAATAATACGAAAAACTTAACAATCCTGAAACATTATTAATTAATAAACCACTGTTAATGCACCATCCGGGGGAAAAGATCATGAATTATCATATCCGGAACCCATTTCCGGGGTTGCCGATGGTTTTTGGAAGAGGCCCCCTACCCTATTACCCGGCATCTATTACCCAGCATACATTACCTGGCATCTAATATCCGGCATCTATTGCAGTAGCATTTTATACCGGAAGACGAAATGGCACGAACAGAAAAGCTGCAATTCAAACCTGGCATCTAATATCCGGTATCTATTGCAGCCAGGTCATGTTCTTTTTTTCCCCGGAAGGGATATATGTATCGCCGGGAAAGAGATAGAACTTTTTTTTGTAACTTGTGTGGGGTTTTCAAAATTAATCGTAACAGGGATTATGTCGATGAATTCAGACACCAGGGATTCTGATGAGGCCATTTTATTTGACTTTGGCAGGTTAGAGAACACGGATGACTGGCTGATTGTCAATGATGGCGTTATGGGCGGCCTCTCGAAAAGCAGGTTCGTTTTGAGTGATAGCAATACTGCTGTTTTCTCCGGGAATGTATCGCTGGAAAATAATGGTGGCTTTGCCTCCACCAGAACTAAAGCTATGCAGTTTCAGCTGGACGGATTTAAAGGCATCCTGGTACGGGTAAAAGGTGACGGCAAGAAATACCAGTTCAGAATACGGACGGATGACCGGTTTGACGGGGTATCATACCGGCATCACTTTGAAACAGAAATTGATCAGTGGCAAACAATTTCTGTTCCTTTCGATAAATGTGTGCCTGTATTCAGGGGAAGAATACTGCCAAACGCGGAACCTGTTTCACCGAAAGATATTCAGCAGGTGGGATTTTTAATTTCAGATAAGCAGGCCGGCGATTTTAATCTTGAAATTCAATGGATAAAAGCGTACCGGTAAGAGGATTGGCACATGCACTGGTCTTCCTGGCTGATGAGGAAAAGCATGGAGTAGGATTCCCCAGGCAGGGAACAACCATACTTGCCAATATGCTGGGGCACACTGCGACCCGGCAAACGGCTAATTGAGCTGGCTGACCCGCCAGCTATGCATAATAGAGAATTATTTTGAATTTATGATTACTTATTAAACCGGATTGATAAAGTTACCCGCAGGGATTTAGTTCATTATGGTGCTAATGCGAATTTATTTCCTCAATAAAAACCTGAACCTATGAAAACCAATTATTTTATTATTGTTTTTGCAGCAACAGCATTCCTTGTGTCATGCGGTTCCCATCCGCAAATTGACTATCACCGGACTGAAACCGAAGCCGAAAAAGCGGCCAGGATGGCCTGGTGGGATGATGCCAAATTCGGAATGTTCATACATTGGGGACTTTATGCTGTCCCGGCAGGGGAGTACAAGGGGGAAAGGATTCCTGGAATAGGAGAATGGATAATGAACAGCCTGAAGATCCCCATAGCCGAATACGAGCAGTTTGCGGCACAGTTCAACCCTGTTAAATATGATGCCGCAGAGTGGGTCAGCCTGGCAAAGCGTGCAGGTATGAAATATATAATCATCACATCCAAGCATCATGATGGTTTCTGTCTTTGGGATTCAAGGATGACAGAATGGGATGTGATCGATGCCACGCCATTCCGCCGCGATATACTGAAGGAACTGGCGGACGCCTGCGAACGGGAAGGGATAAGGCTTGGCTTTTACCATTCGATAATGGACTGGCATCATCCCGACGCACAGGCTATCTGGGAGCCAAATTACAACCAGTGGGGAACCTCTGAAAATATCAACCCGAATTTCCCACGATACCTTGGAGATTATATGAAGCCGCAATTAAAGGAACTGCTTACCGGCTATGGCGATATAGGTGTTTTGTGGTTTGACGGGGAGTGGATACCCGACTACACTACTGAAATGGGCAAGGAGGTCTACAATTACCTGCGCAATATCAAGCCGGACCTTATCATCAATAATCGTGTCGACAAGGGCAGGCAGGGCATGCTGGGATTGGATGCAGAAGGCGATTTTGCAGGGGATTTCGGCACGCCCGAACAGGAGATCCCGGCTACCGGAATATCCGGGATGAAATGGGAATCCTGCATGACCATGAATGATACCTGGGGGTATAAGCATTTTGACGATAACTGGAAATCGGAAGAGATCCTCATACATAACCTTATTGATATTGTTTCCAAGGGGGGTAATTTCCTGCTGAATGTAGGACCTGACGCGGAGGGGCTTATCCCTGCCCCGAGCGTGGAAAGGCTGGAGGGGATGGGACGTTGGCTGGAAGTCAACGGAGAAGCCATTTACGGCAATGATCCCAGCCCTTTCGAGAGACCTGACTGGGGCAGGTACACCACAAAGAACAACATTATTTATGCCCATGTGTTCGACTGGCCCGAGGGCGGGTTGCTAAACATTCCCGAACTTAAAAAACCCGGTATGGTCTGGCTTCTGTCGGATACGGACAGGTCAGCAGTTACGGTAACTTCTTCAAACGGCGGGATCAGTCTTCAGCTTCCTGAAACTGCACCCGACAGCGTTGCCACGGTAATTGCAATAGAAATGTAATTTTAAGCTGACCTTTTATAAGTCCTTCCCCGGCGAGCCTTCCATTGACTGGTCGAAAGGATGGTCAACATAGCTGCAAATCGGGTGGTCATTGTTAGGATTTTGCATAACCGGATGGATCTGAAAAAAGCGTAGTGTCTGGTCCGGGCGCAACGGGAAGCTGGCCATGAAATTGATTTCAGAGGGTGCCATGACGGATGCGGGACGGGCTGCAATAACGCAAGCCCGGGAACTGGGAACATGGGATAAGCCGAAGCTTGAGCCGATTTCGGACGCGCAAGTCGAAATCCTCAGTGACAAATTATCCGGGTCCGGAAATGCGCTGTTGAATTTCCTGAATATGTCCGCATCTGTAAGACGAACCTACACGGCGTTTTATATGGATGCCAAAAGCGAAGACACCCGAAAGAGGAGGCTTGAGCAGATCATTGAACGGCTAAAGGAAAACAAGAAGCCTATGTGAGACTGAAATGGCCCGTCAGGAAGATTGTCTCCCGGCGGGAGTAATGTCCGGGAACCGGCAAAAAAAGCTCCCTGAATGTTCCAGGGAGCTTCTCATTTTAATGAAAAGCCTGGTAGTCAAATAGGAAGTACTACTGAATCGATTACATGAATGACTCCGTTTGAACCTTTCAGGTCTGCTGCAACAACGTAAGCTGAGTTACCTGATTCATCGGTAAGTTTAACCTTGTCCATTTCCAGGGTAACTATGAGCTTGCCACCGCTGACGGTAGTAACAACTGCTTCACCGTTTCCTGCATTAATTGCCGCAATTACTGCCGCTGCATCAAGATTACCACTTACAACATGATAGGTAAGGATGTTTGATAACTGAGCCTTGTTCTCTGGCTTGAGAAGATTCTCTACGGTTCCGGCAGGAAGATTTGCAAATGCTGCATTTGTCGGTGCAAAAACCGTGAACGGGCCATCACTTTTCAGTGTAGCCACCAGGTCAGCTGCCTTAACCGCAGCAACAAGAGTTGTATGATCGGCTGAACCAATAGCTATGTCAACAACATCCTTGCCAAATGCACTCATAGTAACCATTGAGGCAATCATAATAACAAATAAACTTTTCATAATGTATGTTTTTAATTTATGTTCAATTATTTGAACTTATACTTAAACATATCATAATCATTTTTGTTCAAATATTTAAATTTTTAATTGTACGTATAAGATGATTTAGTGATGCCAGTATCGGATTACCGATATACAGTATCTATTTAGTATCTTCCTGGTATCCTAACCTTCATATTAGCTATACTGCATGTCATGCGTTATATTAAAATTTACCAGCATAATGAACAAAATTTATTATTTTATGTTTAAATAATTAAACATTACATTAGTCATTATGAAAACACGCAGCAACATAATCCGAATAGTATTAACAGCAATTCTAATACAAACCACAACTATGGCATCAGGTAAAACAGAAGAGCAGAAGTATACCGTTGTCTCTTCAAATGAGGAGTATGAAATACGGTTCTATCCTTCAGCCACGCTTGCTACAGTCTATACGACTGCAAACTCCTACAGGGAGATTTCCCGTCCGGGTTTCAGGACTCTGGCCGGTTATATCTTTGGCGGCAATGAATCAGAGACGAAGATATCCATGACGGCCCCTGTCCATATGAATATATCGGGCGATCACTCTTCTATGAGTTTCGTGATGCCATCGTCATACAATCCCGAAAACCTTCCGAAACCGGATAATTCAAGGGTGATTATAGAGAAGTCTGAAGATGAACATGTAGCTGTCATAAGGTTTTCGGGCTACGCCTCAGACAGGAAAATTAAGAAGCAGTCAGAAAAGCTCCACAAACTGTTGATGGAAAATGGCATTGAATTCTACGGAAACTTTCGCTTTCTTGGATACAATCCCCCTTACCAGTTTATAAACAGGCGGAATGAAATTATCGTGTCAGTTATCATGAACTGACTATTCCCTGGTGTGTTTTTTTATAAGGGCAAGAAGATATCTTGAGCGGAACTGATCACTGGCGAGGATCTGCCTGGCAGGCGGCAGTTTGAGTATCACCCCGAGTACCGCTGCCATGGCCCTGTGGTTAAAGAGAACCTGGTTGTCGAATATCAGGTTGTGGAGCTTTCCCCGCTCAATTGCCATCAGAACTACTCTGTGCACCGAATTCACAGGTGTAATTACCTTTTGATCACGCAGTTTTAGTTTAAGTGCACCGGGACTGCAATCCTTTAAACAAACTCCGCAGCCAATGCATTGCTCCCTGTTGAGTTTTGCTTTCTTTTTTTTAGGATTACCCGGATCGGATGCTGATACGAGCGACATCGCCTCAACGGGGCAGAGGGTGACGCATTTCCCGCAACCGGTACACGTGTCTTCTTCGATCTCGGGAATGAAGCTGGTGGTTTCAACCGGGTTAAGGAAGCCGAATTTCCTTGCGGCAATCAGCGCCTCACAACAGCACCCGCAGCAATTGCATATAAACCCTACACGTTCCTGTACGTTTTCGCCAAATTGTACAAGATTGTTGTCGTATGCCATCTCAAGCAGATCAAGTCCTTCGGCAACATCAACCTTCCTGGCGATTTTATGCCGTATAAGAGATTCGGCGGGGTTGTTAAAGGTCATGCATATCTCCATGGGAGCTTTACAGTTTTTGCCCATATGCTCCATCTTATGCCGGCAGTAACATACACCAATTCCTATCTGTGCGGCCGTTCTTATTACCTCTGATGCCCTCTCGTAGCTGAGAACATGAAGGGCATTTTCGTTTGACAGAACTTCCTCATTTACAAAAGTCCTTCCAAGCTGTGTCTCTCCATCGAGGAAAAGGTTCCTGATAAAATCCTCCTCAACATTGATGTACTGGTAAAAAAGCTCTGACAGGGTTTTCTGGTCAATATCACTCCTGTACCTCATAAGGGAGAATTCGAAAAACCCGGCCATGGGTGGTGGCAGGGAGTATGTGGTTTCGCCGTTGTTCTCATAATCCAGAAGGATCCCCCTGTCGGCCAGGTCATTCAGTATAACCCGGGCATCGTTCAGTGATTTTTTCCATATCCCCGCTGCTTTTTCATCGCTGAATGGCTTTATGGGAAGAAGGGATACCAGTTTTGCCTCCCTTTCGGAGAAAAGGACTTTGAGTATCCTGAAAAGGTATTCAGTAGGAGGCGCTCCCTGTGGAAATCTGTTCAGCCTCCTGGCGAGACTGTGGTAACTGTCGGATTTAATGGTATTGTGGTGTGCCATATGGAATCAGCTTTCAATTCGCACTGTAATTAAATGAAGGATCAGAAACACAATCAAAAGACAAGTTATATAATAATATTTCAAAATACTCATATCCATCAAAAATCCTTTTTTACTCTTGATGCAGGCGGGCATTTGCAATAGGCATAGTGATATTCAGTTCTCCACATGGGTCAACTATAAAATATATGTATATTTATCCTGTAAATCCATAATGTAAAAATATCCCTATGAACATGCCTGTATTTAAAAAAACTATTTTTTTAACAATACTTTCAGTTGCACTTACACTGCATTTGCATTCTCAATTATCAGATACACAGGAAAGTATATATCCCGCAAAAAGAAGCGTGCTTGATTATCTGGAGAGGCAGGACATAGTCGAAAAATATGGAAGAATTTCCGATGCCATCTGGTCCTACGCCGAACTGGGACTGGAAGAGTACAGGTCAGCCGGATTATTAGCAAAAACACTTGAGGAAGACGGGTTCTCCGTGGAAATGGGCCTGGCCGGCATGCCTACCTGTTTTCTGGCAACCTATGGTTCGGGGAAGCCGGTTATCGCTATCCTGGTGGAGTATGATGCATTGCCGATGATTTCCCAGAAAGGGCGGGTTCCCTACCATGATCCCGTAATTGACGGTGCCCCGGGTCATGGCTGCGGTCACAACATGATGGGAACGGCATCTATTGCTGCTGCCATAGCTGTGAAACACGCAATGGATGAATTTAATATCCAGGGAACAATCAAAGTGTTCGGATCGCCTGCCGAAGAGAATTTAATCAGCCGGCCATTCATGATAAGGGCCGGACTGTTCGAAGATGTGGATGCGGTAATTGATAACCACAGCAGCAGTGCTTTTGGAACCGGTTATGGGGTCAGCGGGACGGCATTGTTTTCATCAATATTCACTTTTAAGGGAAAAACCGCACATAGTGCAGGTTCTCCGTGGGATGGCAGGAGTGCGCTGGATGCGGTTGAACTTATGAATATTGCAACCAATTTCCTGAGGGAACATTTGCACTTTTCCCACAGGATGCATTATGTTATCCTGGAGGGAGGGCAGGTTCCTAATGTCGTTCCCGACAAGGCCAGCGTTTGGTATTATGTCAGGAATAGTGATGAGAGGGTAGAAGAGATGTACGAGCGCGTTGTAAACTGTGCCAAAGCTGCTGCACTGGCTACCGGAACCGAACTGGAGGAGATAAAGGTTGTCGGGGCAATTCACCAGAGGCACTCAAATCAATCCCTGGCAGAATTATTTCAGCGAAATATCGAGATTGCCGGCATGCCCGAATGGGATGAAGAAGAACAGGAATTTGCCAGGACCCTTCAAAGGGAACTCGGTGTGGAAGAAAGGGGAATGCCGGAAGAAGTAAATACCCTCAGTCCTCCACGCGGGGTATTCACCGGAGGGGGTTCCTCAGATGTTGGTGATGTGACACTTATTGCACCCACTGCCACCATCAGGTTTCCTGGAATAGTCCCCGGGGCAGTCTCCCATCACTGGTCTACAGTCAGCAGCACTTACGGGTCTGCAGCCTGGAAGGGCCTTAATGCGGGTGCAAGGGCAATTGCTGCCTCCGCAATTGACCTTTTAACCCTTCCCGGGGAACTGGAAAAAATCAGGGCCGAATTTGAGGAATATACCAGTCAGAACCCATACAGGCCTTTTCTTCCAGATGATGCAGAGCCCTTTTTGGAACTGAACAGGAATTTAATGCAAAAATACAGGCCCCTGATGGAACAGCATTATCCGGATTGACAATTCTGAAAGCCCTGGGCTATGTGCCTGCCAGACAGACGGTAAACCACAAGGAAGACCTTGTAGATCAATTATTTTAACCTGAACAATTGCATAGAGCAAAAAAACGACAGGAACATTTATGAACAAACCTGACTCTCGTTTCTGGGATATATTTTTCGAAGTTTACGAGGACCTGCCCCGCCAGGGACCCGGTAACAAAGCCTGCGCTGTCAGAGCCCTTGGTCTCTGCCGCGAACTGCCTGACTACCCCGCGATTCTCGACCTGGGATGCGGTGTCGGCGGACAGACCATCTATCTTGCAGAGCTTACACCTGGATCCATCGTGGCTATCGACAATCATGCAGCAAGTATCGAACGGCTGCAGGGGTCAATCGCTGAGCTCGGGCTTTCACAGCGCGTAAGGGCAATCGTTGGAGATATGGCCCATCCGGAGCTGCCACCTGCCAGTTTCGATCTCATCTGGTCGGAAGGCGCGCTATACAGCATTGGACTCAGGAACGCTCTTTGCATCTGTCATGGATTGCTGCGCCCCGGCGGCTACCTTGCGTTTACCGATGCAATCTGGCGCAAGGAGAACCCGCCTCCTGAAGTTAAGGCCGGTTTCGATCTGGACTATCCAACCATGGGAAGGCTGGATGATGATCTGGCAGCGATACAAGATGAAGGATTCGAAATTGTCGGGCACTTTACCCTGCCTGATGAGGCGTGGTTGGATGATTTCTACACTCCCATGGAGAATCGTATAACGGAATTGCGCGGTAAATATGCCAGCGATGTTGAAGCCTCGAAAATACTTGACCAACTTGCTGAGGAACCCGGATTGCATCGCCGCTATTCAGATTTCTATGCCTATGAATTCTTTGTTGCACGCCGTCCTCTTGCCCGGAAATAGCCCCGGACCGAAAACAGAATATACTTCGGACAGTGATCCGGGTCCCGGGTATACTCATTATGTCGAACCAACCTCATAAAATCTGCCGGTGCAAGCGAGTATTTAATTGAATTTGATTAATATCTTAAAACTTAAAATATTTCTCTCTGATTGGAACATTCAGCATTGCTTCAGCAGCATTGTTATCGGCAATTTCTTCAGTTTCCGGGTTCCATGTGAGTTTGGAGTGAGTCTTGATTGCAATTAACCCCAGCTGACACATCGATATAGTACGGTGAGCTGTCTCCAAAGGCTCAAGGCTCTTAATTCCTTTTTTTACAGACACCAGAAAATCTTCCTTGTCTGATAAATAATCCCTGTAGAAAACCTCACCCGGGCCAATTTTTGAATCAAGAATGGCTTGTGAACTGGCAATTATTTTATCAGGCCACTCCACCTCTATCCATCCCTCGGATCCTTCGAAACGCACATACGGACGCTCAATTGTGTAGAATACTTCCACTCCATTTGCATAGCGGTATTTAATATCAAATTTATTAAGTGTATTCCATAATCCGGTATCAAATTCACCAGTGCCTTCAATGCTGACCGGACCGCTATATTCGGAGTCATTGCCCCACTGAACTATACCCATAATGTGCGCCCCCCAGTTTGAAATCGTACCGTTACAGTAACTGTCAATTCTCATCCACGCGGGGCGCCGGTCATTGACTTTAATAGGGTGTACTCTTCTTTCGGTATAAGGGGTTTCCCAGGCAGGACCCAGCCAGAAATCATAATCAAGCTCATCGGGTACAGGCATGGTAGCCTGAACTGGCAGGGGAGGTCCATCTGAAGGCACTCCCGCAAAGATACGTTGAACTTTCCCTATTCGTCCGTTACGGACCAGCTCAACCATCCGGGCAAATTGAGGTATTGTCCGGAATTCACTGTCATTACGTGTAATAATGCCGGATTTATCAATGGCTTTAACCAGTTGCCGTCCATGTTCTATACAAGTGGAAACCGGTTTTTCCAGTGAAACATGTTTCCCTGCCCGCGCTGCGTCAATCGCCATAGGTACATGCCAGTGATCAGGTGTTGCTATCAGCACAGCATCAATATCTTTGCTGAGTAACATTTCACGATAATCGTTATATACCTTACACCCCTTGTATTCAAAGCCCTTTTGCCTGGTATAATATTCATCTGTCTGCCTCTGCCCATTCTTAAGCCGCCATGAATCCACATCACATATAGCAACAACATGAGCGTGATCTGATTCAAGGAATTGCGGCAGGTTGGGGCTGATTGTAAATCGTCCAAAACCAATTATTCCGATGTTTATCCTGTTGCCGGGCGAATTCTTGCCTAATACATATGATGGTATAATAGTGGGAAGGGCAAATGTGCCAATTGCTCCCACTGCAGCGGTTTTCAGGAAGGTCCTTCTGTTTTCTTTCATTGAAGCAGTTATTAAATTTTATTGTAAGGGTTTGGCGCACTCCGTCTAATTATAATTTATAAGGTTTCCTGTATTCATAATGTAAAAGTTTATTCGCTTCCTCGCTATTGGTGAATCTCTCGTTAACGGAATCCCATTTAAGTCTTTGTTCAGTTGCCAGGGCAATATTTGCCAGGTGACTGAAGCATGTTGACCTGTGTCCGTCTTCGAGTGTACAGAAAGGTGTTTTGCGCGATTTAACGCAGTCAAGGAAATTCCTGACAAGGTTTGCAGAGCTGTTGCGACTGCTGCCATCGGCCAGTTGTTCATCACTCATGGTAAATTCTTCGGTATCGGTGAGCCTGTCCCAGGATTGAAACTGACCCCTGGTTGTGGGAATGATCCTGTAACCGTTTTCGTCAGCGAATAAAGTTGCGTCTGTGCCTCTCAGTTCAACTTCACCATAAGGAATAAACCTGTTGCTGCTGGCTTCTAATATACTAAATGATATAATTGCCCCTGAAGCAAATTCGAAAGTGACATGCATTGTATCGGGAATATCCCTGTCGTCGTCGACAATATATTTCCCGCCATGCGCACTTATGGCAACCGGTGCTTGTTCACCCATCATCCAGCGGATCACATCCATGAAATGAACTCCCCAGTTTCCCATCTGACTGGAATATTCGCTCCACCAGCGGAAATAATATGGAGCTATATTATACTGATACGGCCTGTATGCCCGAGGACCCAGCCAGGAATCCCAGTCAAAGTCCTTCGGTGGTTCTTCCGGCCGCAACTTCCCTATTCCAGAGGGAAACATATTGCTTACCCGGCTTGCATTTGCAAAGGTGACTTTACCTATTCTTCCGGCCTGGACTTCCCTGGCCAGTTTCTGGTATACAGTGGAACCACGTTTGTTTAAACCTACTGCAACCATCTGTTTGCTGCCCTTTTCTGCATTTATCATGCTCCTGCCTTCGCGGACTGTCATAGTCAGGGGCTTTTCAACATAAACATCCTTGCCTGCCTGAATGGAATGGATCGTTTGAAGGGCATGCCAGTGGTCGGGAGTGGAAATGCAAACTGCATCTATATTCTTATCATCCAACATATCTCTATAATCAGAATAGGTTTTGACGCTGTTTGGGAAATTTTCTCCCATTTGCGGTATCTGACCACCTAAATCTTTGACATAGCGCGGATGTACAGCACTACGATTACGTGACATAAATGGCTGATATACATCACACAATGCAGCAACTTCACAATCAGAATGATCCATAAACTGATGCATAAGCTGGGTACCCCTGTTCCCAATCCCTATGAAACCCATCCTTATCTTATCGTTGGCACCCAGGACGCTCGCCTTATGTGGAATACCGAATGCTTGTAATCCGGTTGCAATTCCAACAGTTGTGATGGCAGATTGCTTTAAAAATATTCTTCTTGATTGTTGTTTTTCCATTATAGTTCAGGGGTTAAAAGTTTAAATTAATATTTAAAAGCTGTCTTTTTAAGTCTGAATCAGGAATCAAACAGTCCCAGATAATGATCGGAAGATTTGAGAATGCCAGCGCTCTTTTCATAAAAATCATTTTCGAGATGGTAAAGTCCATCCTTTGATTTTACCCAGGACCCGTCCGGATAAGGGAGATAGGTTAGCAGGTCGTCCCAGTTTACATAATTCTGATGCCCATTGGATTCCAGTAACCCCATCTCGTGCATGCCGGGGAAAGGATCCAGCCTTGCCGCAATAGTTTTGTTCCAATCCACCAGGTTCGGGGTACAGGCCAGGTCCGCCAGGAAACATGGTGTATTATTCTCCTGGGCCACCTTGGCCATACGCAGGGTCATGCTTAATGTTTTAGCTGCTGATTTTAATGCAATTGCCTGATACCCCATCTGAATTCTTTTTACCACATCAGCTGCAGTATGAGCACTTTCATCAGAGGCAATCCTGACTCCAAGGTCACCAACATAAATGTCCTCCTCCTCTGGAAAAGGTTCTTCAATGACGGCTATCTGATCAAACATGCCTATCTTTCTTGCATGATCCAGAAGCATTTCAAATGTTTCTTTTTTCTCGTACCGGCCGTTTGCATCAAAATAATAAGGTATTTTGCCATTCATGGTATGGGGTGTCGTTCTGTGACCAATAAGCTTATGAATAGCTTCTATACGCGCCTTGTCGCCTTCGAGCATTTCTTTCTGCGTTCCGGGAGATCCGATCTTGATCTTCATGAAAAAATATCCCTGATCAACTGCATCTTCTATTTCATCAAGTGGTATAGAATAAGCCATCAGCGGAACATGTGCAACATATTTATGACGGTTTCCAAGTGCCTGCCGGTATTCATGAGGAATCATTTCATCAAAATTCCTGAACCCGTTTTCCTCTGCGTATACCATCCATAATGCGTTGTCCAAAGCCAGCATAGATGCCAGGGTAAATGTTTCTCTGAGGTTTTTGTTGTTTGTGATTTTCTGACCGTATTTGTGAACATCATGAAAAATCGCATCCTGTATTTCGATTGGATTTGTAAACGACTGACCCTTTATGAGTTGCAAAGCATAGTCCAAAGTCTTAAAATGAAGCATATTGCCATCATACTCTGAATGGGCAGTAAAAACATCCAGATCACACCATGCAAGGGATTGAGTTTGTAAACCTGCGTGGCGGACACCACTGGTACTCTCTATAAGCGCTGCGGCTACCCAAAATTCAGTATGATAAATACCTTTAAAACCAAATGGACGAATAATAGGTTCCCGTTGAAAAGTACAGTCAACGGAGCTAATTGTTATTTTTTTGGGCTGTGTGCTGCAGGATGGAAGTAATTGTGAAAATGCTCCTGTGAGACCAGCGGTTCCAATAAGTGAAGATGTTTTCAAAAAGTTTCTTCTGGTTAATTTATTCATAAGAAAATATTTAGATTAAGTCATTAAGGCTGATGCGGGTTCAGGGTGCACAAATCAGGGTAATCGATTTAATAATAAGATAGTTATATTTAACAGGCAACCTATATCAGGTGATTCAAACCGCCGAAGGCTGAGGCAGGTTTCCTGACATATTATCTTCTTTTTACAGAATCTATTTGTAAATTAAAGCCTTAAACATACGCAATTCAATGTCTGAAAAGGTAATTGCTGTATCTGAATAAGCAATTACGTCAAGCGAAAAAATTGCCAGATTAATCGGCGTTAAGAACCATAACAAGTAACCGGTTGGCTGTCTTCATCAGTTATCCATGGGTAAACCTGACAATTTGCTTTTGTCAGACTCGGCATCTTCTGCAACCAACCTTGCATTAGCGCAGGGAAAGAGTATTGTGTTAATTATATTAAAGTAAATAAAAAATATGTGATTTGATGATAATTATTTAATAATTTCCGGATTTTCTGAAGGTATCCATCATGGCCTTAATGTTTTCCGGTGGCACATCATTTTGTATGTTGTGCACGGTGGCAAAAACAAAGCCTCCGCCTGGCGCCAGTGCATCAATGTTTCTTTTTACATTTTCGGCAACCTGAACCGGAGAACCGGACGGTAAAATTTGCTGGGTATCAACTCCCCCACCCCAAAATACTATGTCTTTCCCAAAATCTTTTTTTAGCTGCACGGGTTCCATTCCTGTGGCAGTTATATGCACAGGATTCAGAATATTAATACCTGTTTCAATAAGATCAGGGATTATTGGCCTCACATTGCCGCATGAATGAAACATCAGACGGGCATCAGGAGCCTTCTTCCGTATGGCATCTGCAATACGTTTTAGATGAGGCTTGTAATACATCCTGAAATGTTCCGGATCGATCAACTGGGATTCCTGTGTGCCATAATCATCACCCTCGGCAACAATATCGATTACATCCGAAAGCTCATCAAGAGCCATTTCCCAGAACTCAATCTTCAGATCGGCAATTTTACCGATCAGCGCATCGGAGAACGCGGGATGCATGAATGGTTCCATAAGGGCATTGGTCATTCCCCTGACCCGCTGGTGCATCTCAAAAATACCAGCGCACAAACCTTTGATTATTACGATCTTATTTTGTTTCCTGAATTTCAGGGCCTTTTCTCTTAATCCGGCAATTCTTTGCCTGTCAGAAGCCCATGGCCAGTTAAATTGTTCCACATGTGTATTATCCGGATTCTCAATATTCTCCATCGGGCTTTTGACAAGAGAAAACCAGTTACCGTTTTTTTTCGGGAACTGGTGGATAAAATTCCATTCATCCCGATATTCCCAGTTATCGCCCTTATCGGTTAATTTTTCATATACATCCCAGTTGTGGCTGGTAAGGGGCATTATCCCACGGGTATCCACATCAAGAAATTCCAGAAGTGCATCGGAAGGAATGACTATTTGCTGGATCACATCTGACCATTCAGGTTTTTCAGGCTCAAAGCCCAGGTATGCAAGCAGATTCCGGTATGCACCACCGGCAATCCCGGTCCATGTTGAGCCTGCCAAATCGAATGGAACCTTATCAGGCTCTGTAAAATTCAATGTTTTTAATATTCGTTCTCTTGATTCCATCTGTTTAATTTCTTCCGGTTCCAAATCCGGTTCCGACAATATTTTTTCCGGTTCCAATTATATTTTTTCCGGTTCCATTGACACTGGTTCAAACCTGGGAGACAGGCGGTGAATAACAAATAATCCGATAAGATAGCCAAAAGAAAAAATAACAAACGGGAAGACATAGCCCCGCAAACCTGCTTCATTGAGTATATAACCAATCAGCAATGCTGTTACCATACCTCCGATGGAACCAACGGTTGTAGAAAAACCTATCACCGAACCGACGGCTTTTCTTGGGAACAGATCCGATGCCACGGTGAAGATGTTGGCAGACCAGGAATTATGAGCCGCCGCCGCAATTGCAATCAGAGCAACATTGAGAAACAGGGAATCTATAAAGGGCACTGTCATAACGGGCAACACCAGGATGGCGCTGCCAAGCATGGTCATTTTTCGTGAATAGTTTGCCGATTTGCCTCTTTTCAGCAACCACGATGAGACTGCACCGCCGGCAATCCCACCACCATAAGCCACCAGATAAATAATCACCAGCGGCAAAGCAAGTTCGGCAAGATTGATCCCATACTTTGAATGCAAAAATTTAGCCCCCCAAAAAAGATAGAAATACCATATGGGATCGGCAAATAATTTGCCCAGGGCAACTACCCAGGTTTGCCGGTAAAAAATTATTTTTTTCCAGGGCACCTTGATTGTTTCCGTCACTGCCTGGTCACTGTTTATGTAGTCCAGCTCTTCCCGGTTTACAAACCTTGACTTTGCCGGTTCCCTGAATAATATAAGCCATGCCATCAACCATAATCCACTTAAAATGAACGAGAAAATAAACACATACTGCCACGAATAAAACCACAGAAGAATCACCGGAATCATTAAAGGGGCAAATATCTGCCCCATATTGCTGCCTCCGTTAAACAAGCCGGTAGCAAAAGCCCTTTCCTTTTTGGGAAACCACTCAGAAATGATTTTAATGCTGGCCGGAAAATTGCCTGACTGGCCAATCCCAAGACCCATACGGGCCAGTGCAAAACCAATCCAGCTTTGGGCGAAAACATGGGAAAGGCTTGCAAGAGCCCATATAATAACCGATAATGAAAAACCTCTTCTTGTTCCAAGCCGGTCTATCACATACCCGGCAATGAAAGGACCAATTGCATAGGTGAGCTGAAAGGAAAAAACAATGTATCCATATTGTTGCTCGCTCCAGCCGAAGAGTGACTCAAGCTGTGGGGCAAGAATGCCCAGAATGACCCTGTCGAAGTAAACAATGGTTGTAGAGAAGAATAGCATCACTACAATTATCCATCTGAACCTGGTTGATTTTTTTGCCATCTAATTTTTAATTGTATTATTTGAGACAGGACAATCCCGTTTTTTTTCAATGGCTGTTTCATCACGGCCAATTTAGATAAACCCCGATGCTTTAATATGCTTTATGCCCCTGCCTTTAGGGTTACGAGCTAAAGGCCCAACCAAGCTATGCGGTATTTTGCCAAATGTATGAAAAAGTTTTTTGTGACCAAATAAAAGATTTCGCAAGCTTCAGCGATAGCGATGATCGGCAGGAAAGCCCGATTAAAAATACTGGTCATGACATTCGAAGACCACCACCACGGAGTGACTCAAGGGGTAACTGCCAAAGGAATGGGTTCCCGGCAGACCCGGGGCAGGGTGCATGTGGGCGAAGGGATCACCTATCTTTCCTTCTTATACAACAGGATTGCCACGGGCGATAAAATAAGGCTGATGATCAGGGAAGCTCCCAGGGCATATATTATATCCTGCACCGAAGGTTCTCCCAGCAGGAGTCCGCGCACTGCATCGACCTGCCAGGAAAGGGGATTCCAGGACACAAAGGTCTGCATCCATACGGGCATTGTTACGGGGTCAACGTAAATATTTGACATAAAAACAATCGGGGTCAGCAGCAGCCATCCGATGGACATTACGGCAGAGGTACTTCTCATTGTAAGCCCCATAATTATGAAAACCCAGGAGATGCTCATGGCAAACGCGATTATTATTAAAAATGAAACCACATATCCGAATAATCCGGTTTCCGCCCTGAAACCCAGGATATAGCCGAATAACAGAACAATGATGCCTGAGATAAGGTACTTGAAAAAATCACCGATGAATATCCCTGCCAGAGGCGAAGGAGGCCAGATGGGCATAGTGCGGAACCGGTCAAAAATTCCTTTAGTAATATCGGTATGGATATTAATTCCTGAATACGCTGTATTGAAAGCCAATGTTTGCACCATAATACCGGGTATAAGAAATTGAAGATATGCACCTGGTGATCCTGCAACAGCACCGCCAAACAGGTAGGTGAACAAAAACGTAAACATAACCGGGGTGATAAGCACATCCACGAACTGCTCCGGGACATGCTTTATCTTAAGCAGGTTTCTCCAGCCGAACATTAGCTTATGTGTAAGCATTCCCGAATGGTTCGCCGGGGGAGTCTTCAGTATTCGATCAATGCCATGTAATGACGATTCACCATCTTCAGTCTTGTTTCCTGATGTATCAGGGGTATCCTCTTCCCTTGTTTTATTCCCCGTCAGGGCGAGAAATACTTCATCCAGGCTTGGTCCGGCCATATTGAATGAGGTGATTTTTTTATCCCTCAGCATACAAAGTAATCCTATGGCATGATTATGATCCCTGACTGGAACGGATATCTCTTTTCCACCCTCACTATCGCGGCGCAGGTAATATTCAGCACCATCCATAAGGGAATCAAGGTTCAGGGAAGCATCATTGATGTTGATATGCAGATTTAAAGTCCCTAAAGAGGACTTCAATTCATCAGTTGTTCCCTCTGAGATAACCCTTCCCAGGTCAATAACTGTGATCCTGTCAGCCAGCTGGTTTGCTTCTTCGAGATGCTGGGTAGTAAGGAGTACCGTGGTATTAAGTTGCTTAAGATTCCGGATAACAGACCACAGGATGTTTCGGCTCCTTGGATCCAGGCCGATGGTGGGTTCATCAAGAAACAAAATTTCAGGAACCCTGACCATGCTCGCAGCAAGATCAAGTCTTCGGCGCATACCGCCTGAATAACGTTTTACAAGAATATTTCCCGAATTCTCCAGCCCAAAAAACACGAGCAGATCCCTTACTCTCAACCGTGCATCTGAGCTGCCATAGCCCAGCAACCTCGCAAAAAGATACAGGTTTTCACTGCCGGTCATTTCCTCATCGATGGAAGTGCTTTGACCGGTTATGCTGATCATGCTTCTGACCGTTTTCGTTTCATGCACTGCATCATGGCCCGATATCAGGACGCTCCCCTGGTCAGGCTTCAGAAGAGTGGTGCATATCCTGATAAAAGTTGTTTTACCTGATCCGTTGGGCCCTAAAATGGCATGAATGCTCCCCTTCCTTACCTGAAGATTCAGGCCGTCTATTGCTTTTGTCTTCCCAAAACTTTTTCTGAGGTTTGAAGCTTCTATAGCAAACATAATCTATAAAAGTTACGTCCAAATATTTTATTGAAAAGATAAAATCTAATGCGGTGAATTCCTTCCTCTGAAAACAATTTCCGGGGCATAATGTTTGAACGGTGGATTATCCCCACCGGCAAAAGTGACCTGTGGTTACTCTATTATCTTTTTACTG
>SLJO01000201.1 GCA_007135095.1 Bacteroidales bacterium
CGACCGGGTTGTCATTGAGGAGGCTGTTTTGCAGTGGCATAAGAGAAGAAAACGATAAAGACGAACGGGGACATGCAATTCTGAGATTGCATAATGCTTCATATTTATATAGTCTGTAACAGGAAGTCCGGCAGACAGGCTTCGAATACGGAACTGCATATCGGTGTAAAAAGAGCATATGATGTAAATTGAAATTAGGACCAGGGGAAATAAATAGTGATATTTGTGAATGGAAAAAAGTGTTAATCGATTATGAAAAACTGGAATTTCGGAATTATTGGAGCAGGACTTATAGCTGATTTTCATGGCAAAGCCATTGAGAGCATACCCAATGCCACACTTAAAGGCATCTGCGGCACTAACCAGCAGAAAGTCAGGAGGCTGTCTGAAAAATATAACTGCAAAGCATACGGCAGCCACAGTGAAATGCTGCGCTCTGATGAAATTGATATTGTAACTATTGCCACTCCAAGCGGAGCTCATATGGAGCCCGCAATAGAGGCCGCAAAAATGGGCAAGCACGTTCTTTGCGAAAAACCCCTGGAGATATCGCTCGATCGCGTCGACAAAATGATAGATGCGCATGATAAGGCCGGCACCCGGCTTGGAGGGATATTCAACTTTCGCTACAGTGATTCTTTAAAGTACCTGAAAGCAGCCGTTGATAAGGGGCGTTTCGGGAATCTAAGCTATGCCGGGGTTTATATTCCATGGTGGAGAGGTGATGATTACTATAATGACAGCTGGCACGGCACATGGAAACTCGATGGTGGCGGGGCCTTGATAAACCAGTCCATCCATATGGTTGACCTGCTGCAGTACCTTATGGGACCTGTAGAATCCCTGCAGGCCTATACGGCAACAACAGTCCACCCCATCGAGGCAGAGGATACGGCAACGGCCGTATTGAGGTTTAAGAACAATGCCCTTGGTGTGATATACGGTTCAACGGCATCATTTCCCGGCATGCCCCGGCGTATTGAGATTACGGGAAGCAAGGGGACAGTGGTGCAGGTGGACAACAGCTTCAGTGTTTGGGAGTTTGCCGGCCAGACAGATGCAGATAAGGAAATTATTGAAAAATTCAGGAACGCCGAGGCCGGAGGGGGCTCATCAGAGCCCGGGGCAATACCATTTCAGCCTCATGCTAGAAATATTGCTGCTTTTATCGAGTCGGTTGAAACCGGCAAAGAATTTCAGATCAGCGGACCCGAGGCACGAAAGGCTGTTGAAATAGTCCTTGCTGTCTATACATCAGCCAGGGAGATGAGGCCGGTTACCTTTCAGGGCTGAATAATTAACCGGGCAACTAATAAAATTAATCGTTAAAGGAATAGTATTATGAAACCCCCATCAGCCTTCGGCAGATAAAATAAGATGAATAAACCATGGGGGTTTGACCTGCGGTCGATCTCACATGCAGTGTCTTTCGCTTTTGGTAAAAAAAGGCTGATGTGACATTCATGAGAGTGAAATACCGAATATGAATTACATGCCTTAGTAAATATTTGAATATAAATTTGAAAACAATAGTTTGTTCGTATGAAACACTTAATATCCACTGCTGTTCTTATCTTATTAATTTCAGCTTTTGGTTGCTCAGACCAAAAGGATTACGGAAATTTTGTTGAGGGACTGTCGTACCTTGATAAGAGGCCTGTCAGAATTGAGATTGAAGACGGAAAAATAAAAAGCGTGGTCAGTATTAAAAGGCTGTCTGATCCGGGAAGCAACATTTACATTTCTCCGGGTTTGATTGATAATCAGGTAAACGGTTTTATGGGTGTCTCATTTGTTGATACCAGAGATGAATTGACCCATGAAGGGATAAGCCTGATTACAACTTCCTTATGGGAAAAGGGGGTAACAAGTTATTTTCCCACACTGACAACCAATGACCACCAGATATATCTCAAGAACCTGGCCTTGCTGGCCGCGGCTAAGGAAGATCCGGTACTGCTTGGATCCATACCCGGATTTCATCTTGAAGGCCCGTATATCTCTCCTGTTGACGGGTTCAGGGGAGCACATCCCCTGATTCACGTTAGGAAGCCGGACTGGGAGGAATTTATGGAATTATATGAAGCTTCCAAGGAAAATATACTGCAAATCTCTCTTGCTCCTGAAGTTGAAGGGGCAATGGATTTTATCAGAAAATGCAGTGACATAAAAAGCGTTGTTGGCCTGGCTCATCATAACGGCACAACAGAAGAGATTACCGGGGCAATTGATCTCGGTGCGAGGCTGGCCATCCATTTGGGCAACGGACTGGCAAATACCATCAATCGGCACCGGAATCCCCTCTGGGCCCAGCTGGCTGATGACAGGATGAGCATAGGCATGATTTGTGATGGCATACATCTTCTTCCGGAGCAGATAAGGGTTTTCTACAGGGCAAAGGGGCCTGAGAGGATAATCATGACATCAGATGTAAGTGCACTGGGCGGCATGCCTGTCGGTAAGTACCTTAACGACATTGGTGATACCCTGGAAATTACTCCTGAAGGTGCAATTATTTATCCTGCCCAGCAGGTTTTGGCAGGTTCCGCCCAGGATCTGTCAACAGGTGTCGGCCATGTTATGGAGGTAACAGGATGCTCGCTTGCAGAAGCAATAAGAATGGCAAGTACAAACGCCGCCCGCCTCTATGGACTGGATGATCGTGGAGAGCTGAAGCCCGGAATGAGAGCAGATATTATCCTTTTTACCATGGAAGACTTTAACATGGATATAAAAAAGACAATAGTGGCAGGAGAAACGGTTTACAGTACCCTTGATTAATTTCTTGACGGCGTTAAAATTATTGCCCTGTCCGGTTCATAGCTGCCTCAATATCCTCTATGGTTTTCGGGGCATTGTCTGAAAGAACGACATTTCCTTCCGCCGTTATCAGCACATCATCCTCTATCCTGATACCGATGCCGGCATATTTCTCGTATACCGGGCGGACTGTTTCAGCGAAAGCGTCAAGTTCTCCTGGTGTGGCGATGTGGCCAAAAAGTTCATGCAGGTATTCCAGCCTGTCGCCAAGCAGGTAAATACCCGGTTCGATGGTCATCACCATTCCCGGTAATATCTCCCTTCCCCTGATTTCGGGATCAAGTATATAGGAGTCGCGGTCGGGGGCATCCAGATCGCCGTAACTGCCCGCATCATGTACACTTAGTCCGATATAATGGTTGTTGCGGTACTGGATGTAAAAGCGTTTCTGCCACCATGAGGTTGTGTCGGTTATCAGTCCGAGATCATAAAGCCCACTGACGATAATTTCCGTTGCCCGGTGATGGCAGTCAAGGATCCGCCGGCCAGGCACCATTTTTTTTATGGCCTCCTGATTGGCTTTGAGAACGAGTGAATAGAGTTCCCTTTGGGTGTCGCTGAACTTTCCGTTTACAGGAATTGTCCTTGTCACATCGGCAACATAGCCGCGGCAGGATGCCCCCACATCCATCAGCAGAAGGTCGCCGTCCTGAAGGACGCGGTCATTATGAACATAATGCAGTATGGTGGCATTGGGGCCTGATCCGACGATGGAAGAAAAACCGGCTGACAATCCGTTTTTCATAAATACATATTCTATCTCTGCCTGTACGTCATATTCACTTTGTCCCGGCTTTACGGTTTGCAAAACCCGTCGGTGCGCAAGCCCTGTAACCTCTATGGCCTTTTTCAGCTGGGCTATTTCCCAGTCATCCTTTACCACCCTCATTTCATGAATTATGGATTCAAGATCGGAGAGAAATGAAACCGGCAGGTCTTCTGATATCCTGGAAATCCTCTTCTGTAAAACCATGTCGCTTTTGTGAAGGGAAACAGTTTTTTTACCGGCAAATATCACGGGCAGCTTTTCATTGAATTCAGCAATCCTGTAGGCTTCATCTGCCCCGTAGCGCTCAATGGCGCCTTCAACACCAACTCTTTTTCCGTCCCATAATGTTGTCATTGGCTCCCTTGGAAGGACGAAAAGAGTATAGGGTTTGTCCGATGAAGGATCAAGCACTGCTACTGATTGCCTTTCACTGGCTAATCCGGTAAGGTATTTGAAATCGTTATCTGTGACTGCCGATATGATGGCTACCTGCCCTTCCATTTTATCCATCAGCCTCTGACGCCGCAGCTCGAAAACCCCGGCATCAAAATCCGGTGCATCGTACACGGAGATAAATTCAGCGGGAAGCGTTGAGGAGCTTTCCCCGGTTTGCCCCATATTGCCTTTGCTTATTCCCGATGTCATTAAAAGTGCCATTATTAAGGCGGTTATTTGCTTACCCTGCATAAATGTTTTTTTTTCAAAAAAGCTTCCGGATACAGGCTGGTAAAATGCCTGATGCGAATAACATGATCAGGTATTTAGATTTTGGGTTCCCAGCCCTGCTCATATTCCCTGCTCCATAAACCCAGAGCTTCACGATCAAGTGCCTGACCAGTGCGGGTATCCACATCATATCCCCTGCCTATCCTTGAAGAGATATTTGCCAGGTGCCCCATGTGCGTGCTGATAACCCCTTCATCAATGGGGGCTCTCAGTGCCTGGTTGCCTCTGATTGTTTCAAAGAAATTGACAACATGCCTGGTAGTCATATCACCCCCTCCGCCTAGGGCTGTTCCTCCCTCATCATCAACTGACCGGCTGTCGCGCACCAGCCTTCCGCCACGATCAAAGAGCCTGTATCCTCCCCGGTCAACATAAACAGATCCGTCAGATCCAAAAATGATAGTTCCCCTGTCGGAGCCGTAAGTGCTGTATCCGTTACGGCTTTTACCATCCCATTTGATGACTTTGTTGCCGGGGTACAACCAGGTTGCATCCATTGTATCGTACATGGTCCAGCCGTCGTCCGGGAAGTGACATTTGCCCGCTGCTACTTCCACCCTTTCGGGGAAACTGACCTGCAGGGCCCAGCGTGCTATATCAAGTTCATGGACCGCGTTGTTGCCTGTTTCTGCCGTGCCCCAGGTCCAGCCATACCAGTGCCAGTTGTAATCCCAAGTATCATGCATATATTGCTGTCTTGGGGCGGGCCCCTGGAACAGGTCCCAGTCCAGGCCTTCAGGAACAGGTGCTACCCGGGGAAGGGGCACTTCGCCTCTTGCATTGGAGTAAAATGCAATTGCCTTGTATGGCACGCCAATAGCCCCGTTGTGGATTTCCTTTATTATTTCCATTGATTCAAGCGATGAGCGCTGCTGGTTTCCCATCTGTATCACTTTGCCGTATTTCTCCTGGCATTCGACAAGAAGCTCTCCTTCGCGGGGATTGTGGCTGCAGGGCTTCTCAACATATACATGCTTGCCTGCCTGAACTGCATAAATGGTGCCGGGAGCGTGCCAGTGGTCGGGTGTGGCATCAATAATGGCATCCACTCTCTGGTCATTATATATTCTGCGGACATCGTTTTCAAGCATCGGGTTGTAATCCAGTATTTTGGAAAATCTTTCGGCGGCGTTATCCCGCTGTTTTTTCATTACATCACACAGATACATGAGACGCACATTGCTTTCTTTCCTGGAGATGGGATCGGTAAAGCCACCAAGCCTTCGCCCGAGTCCGACGATAGCCACATTGATACGGTCATTTGCGCCGATTATGTTACCATAGCTTTTAGCGCTCATGCCAGTCCCCGCTATGGTCATGCCTGCCACTCCGAGCGCGGATTTTTTAATAAAAATTCTTCTTGAGTTTTCCATAATTGTTTTATTTAAGATTCTACGTTTCCCCTTTTGGAAAAAAGCCTTTCGTGGAAAATGAAGTAGTTCAAAA
>SLJO01000203.1 GCA_007135095.1 Bacteroidales bacterium
ATCGACCGCAGGTCAAACCCCCATGGTTTATTGACTTCGTCGATTTCACATGCATTATTTTGTCCCGTTTTGCAATAGTTTTTGGATGTGAAATTCATCTTATTTTGTCTGCCGAAGGCTGGTGGGGGTTTCATATTCTGTATAAAATAGATTAATCAGGTTAATAATCAGTTAATTAAAGAGCCGGACCCGGCTACCGTATATGGGTTAATGATTTAATAAGGCCCCGGACAGCTTGTAGACCCAGGCATAGGGGGATGGATTGTTCCCCGGGGTCAGCGCCGGGGGTGAAATCACAACGCTGCCATCTGAAACCCAGTATTCAATATCCCCTCCATATCCAAGCATACGGACTTTTTCCGGTGGCCTGATGCCATTGACCACAATATTGGACTCATCCCACCCTGTTGATATAACATACAGGTCATTCCCTTTTGATGTGTAAAAGAGGGTTGTTCCATCGTCAATCCCCGGAGCCCCTTCCCATACCCGGGTACCGTATATGCCATCACCGTTAATTCTCAGCCAGTCGCCCATATCCCTCAGTCTTTGTTGCTGTATAACCGGAATCCGGCCATCGGCCGTTGGCCCCACGTTCAAAAGCAGGTTGCCTCCCCTGGCAACCTTATCAATAAGATAATGGATCAGGAACCCGGAACTTTCATAATCATCAAGGTTTTCGTTCCTGTTGTATCCGAAAGAACCACCTATTCCCCTTGTTTCTTCCCAGGGGTGATGAATAACATCACCGGCAATTACCTGATCATGAACAAGGTCATACTCGGTGGTGTAAAAATCACCGTGGTTGCTTCGTGTTTCGCTGCCCCAGCGGTCATTCACTACCACATGGTCTTTTACCGGAGATTCATTATAAAGCCAGGCCAGGAACTCGGTACTCCTCCAGGTTTCGCTCGGGTAATCCCATTCCCCGTCAGGCCAGAAGATATCCGGTTCGTATCGTGTAACCAGGTCTTTCATCTGCGGCAGCATATGCTGATCAACATAACGATCAACATCTTCCCGGTAAAGAGGGTTGAACCATTCATAGAGGGAAAAATAAAACCCCATCCTGAGTCCTTTTTTCCTTACCGCTTCGCTAAGGTCCCCTGCCAGATCCCGATGGGGTCCGACATCAACTGCATTCCAGTTCCAGGCATGCCGGCTCGGCCAGAGTGCAAATCCTTCATGATGCTTTGAGGTGAGAACAACATACTTTGCCCCGGCGTCCTTAAAAATTTCTGCCCACTGGTGCGGATCATACATCTCGGCTTTAAAATCTTTGACAAAGTCCTGATATTTTACATTGTCGCCATACACGGTGTTATGAAAATCATTGAATTTTCGCCCTGCAGGGGTTTCCGGCTGCATCAACCGGTTCCAGTACCATTCGGCATACTTTTCATAAATGCTGCCATCGGTGGGCCCCCATGCAGGAACCGAATAAAGGCCCCAGTGAAGGAAAATTCCGAATTTGGAATCCTCGAACCACTCCGGTATTGGCCGGCTGTCAATAGATTCCCAGTTCGGCTCATATCTGTTCTGGGAATATGCCACAACTGATAATACCATAAAAATTATCACCATTGATTGTCCCATTGCATTTGTATTAGGGTATAATTTTATTAAATGCGGTTTACCCGGACCTCCACCATGAACTCGCCGGCTAAGCCTGCAATTCTGCCCTGCCATCAGAGTGCGGCCGGTTTCCTGCAATCCTGCCCTTCCAGGCAGAATTTCCGAACAACGAAGCAATTGCAGTAAAACTACTATAAAAAAAATAAATAATCTCAATTAGCGGAAACCATATCATCAGCATTCGCTTTTTGAAAAATCCGGTGACCGAA
Source organism: Bacteroidales bacterium (assembly GCA_007135095.1). Lineage (GTDB taxonomy): Bacteria > Bacteroidota > Bacteroidia > Bacteroidales > PUMT01 > PXAP01. The sequence goes on from SLJO01000203.1 coordinate 1,845, forward strand.
TAAAGAAACAGAAAATCAATCATTGATTTGAAAAGAAAAATAACCGCAGCAATCAAAAAAAATCCGGGCACCAAAAATCCTGCAAATAAGCAAACCACGGCAAATGCATTAATGAAAAATACCAGCAAGGCAGTGAAAATGCTTCCGGCAGTTTTGTAATGACGACTATTGGATGCCCAGCGTTTTCTTTGACCGATGAATTCCCCCGGGCTGTTCCCGACAGGGGTAACAACCGCGGCATCGGTATTCTTTATGAAAAACAATTTTTTATCGCCCTGCCTGTGCATGGCGTGAAGCAGAAAAACATCGTCGCCTGAGGATATCCTGTCCGGTTCAGTGTTGTCAGCTTCGAGATATGCCTCTTTTTTAAATCCCAGATTGGCAGAACTGCACATGACAGGGTTACCTGTATTGATGGCGCCTGCTGTGGAGCCCTGCAGACTGAGATGTTCCAGTTGCTGAAACTTACTGAAAAACCCGTTATCCCCCTCCATCAGAACCGGCCCGGCAATAAGATCAGCCCTGGCGCGCACAAAACATCCCGCCATTGTTTCAATCCACCTGTGAGTTACCCTGCAATCAGCATCGGTTGTAAGGATATAAGGAAATCTGCTGATGGCTATTCCATGGCGGAGGGCTGCTTTTCTTCCTGACTGACTGGCGGAAAGGCAGGTATAGGTTAAATTATTATGCCGTTTTTTGAACTCATTTACGATTCCGGCAGTCTGGTCTGAAGAATGGTCGTCTACAATAATTACTTCATACAGGTTAAGAGGATAATCCTGTTTCAAAAGGCTGCCGAGCAGTTTTGAAATGTTCACCTCTTCATTTCTCGCTGCAACTACGACAGAAATACCCGGTTTGCAGGATTCATCCTGCATAATCCAGGGGGAGGTTCGTAGCCATCCATAATAAAAAAGGCCTGTCCAGGCAAGATACAGGCATATTAAAACAAATGCTGTGAGCCAGAAATAGGGCATATGGTTTCTATGAATAAATAATTTGTTTCCGGGTAAAGGGCCTGATTAACAGGCTTGGTTTGTATGCCTTTATACAATTCAAACTTCGAAGATAAAAATGCACTGCCAGGCATCAGCGCCCCTGTGATGTCTTGATCCACTCGAATAGCCGATAGTGCTCTGCGTCCATCCCGCAACGCCGGTATACAGAATTTGCACCTTCATTGGTTTTGTCAACATACAGGCGGATGCCCTTGAAATCTGCAACATCTTCAACCATTTGTTTAATATGAAGGTATAACATTTTGAATACTCCTTGTTTACGATGTTCAGGAGAAACATAAACTGACTGGATCCACAATATCCAGCCATTTCTCCAGTCGCTCCATTCAAAAGTAGTCAGCAGGCACCCCGCAATGGCGCCCCGAGTTTCAGCAATGTAGTAAGACCCCCTGGAAGGATCGGCAAAGACAGCTTTAACCCCTGCCTGTACAGTTTCAGGATTCAGGTGCAGGTTCTCCGTTTCCATTGCCATTTTCTCCTGGAAACGGGAAATTATCATGTAATCGGACAGCATTGCCTCTCTTATTGAAACCATTTCAGACATGTTAAAAATTATGAGCGGGCCTTGTACAGCATGCCGCATTCAGGGTGCAAATTAATGAAATTAACCGGATAACCGGGCGGCTATGAGCCGGGGTTGCCTCAGACGCCCTGAATATCAAGATTGGTAAGACCTGCGGCACTGGCAGCACTGACGGCATTCCGGTATTCCCTTACCGTAAGCCGCCGAGATATTTCGGGGTATTCATGTGCATTAAACATTGGCGTGTACTGGCTCATCAGGTTAACATATGTATTTAGTGGCAGATTCGCTGCGATCCATTTGACAAGTTCGCCGGTGCCCCCGACATTGTTGGGCATAACAAGGTGCCTTATGATCAATCCGCGCTGAAGGATTCCACGGTTTGCCCGCGGATCAGCAACCCCGACCTGGCGGTGCATCTCCAGGATTGCCTTCCGGGTAATATCAGGATAGGATTCTGCCCCGGGGGAGTATTTATCTGCCATCTGAGGGTCAAAATATTTAAAATCCGAAAGATATATATCAATAACCCCATCGAGCAGCTGAAGGATCTCCAGCCGTTCCCACCCACTTGTATTATATGCGACAGGCAGCCTTAAGCCACCGGCGGCGGCCTCTTCAAGGGCTAAGAGTATATGAGGGGAATAATGGGTGGGTGTTACTACATTGATGTTGTGGCACCCCATCTTTTGCAGCATCAGCATCATATTGCTCAGCTGCTTTATGGTTACATCATGTCCAGCCCCCCGCTGACTGATTTCCCAGTTAATGCAGAATACACACAGCATTGCACAGTTTGTGAAAAAAACCGTTCCCGAGCCATTCCGGCCAACCAGGGGCTTTTCCTCGCCAAAATGCGGATTGTATGATGAAACCTGCAGTTGTGAGGTGGCATCACAGTAATCCCCCTTTTGTCCCCTGATCCTGTCCTGTTCGCATTCACGGGGGCAGAGACGGCAGGTACGCATCATATCCCATAATACTTCTGCCCTCGCGCGAAGCTCGCCGCTGCGATACAATTTAAGGTAGCCTGGCTCAAAATCATTTAACCTGTTTCCGTTACCTGAATTCATATTCACGCGCAATTTATCGGCCCGGTTCGGGGAGGGTTCGGAAAAACATGCGGCCAGCGCCGGAAGGGGCGCTAAACCGGCACAGGACAGTGATATGATCCTCCTGCAAAAATTCCTTCGGCCAGTTTGACATGATCCCATAGACCAAGTTTTTATAAATTCTTATTCCCCTGCTTCCTGGAGCCGGGGAAAACCCAATCGCCAACAGCACGAAAACCGTTTGTTCTTATTTGAACGCAAAATATTCCTGAAAAATTGCAGATTGCTGATTATTCCTTCCACACCAGTTTTACCCTTCACAAATATCCTGTAACTTCACCTCTCAAAACCAAAGTACCCCGTAATGGTGAACCCTGCTATAACAAGAGGATGGCTGAGGGCATTGACCTATATGTTGTCGCTGGTGCTGATAATCGTCGTTTTTGGCATGATGGCGTTTTTCGCAATTATGTCATTCACAGGCAAGGCTGCACCGGAGGTAGCTGCTCTTTTTGGCGAAAATATATTCCTGCTTGTCATATACCAGGCAATCATTCTGGCAGGAGTAACAGCATTAACGCTGGTATTTCGCAAATTCATTGACAGAAAGGAGTTTGTGTCCCTGGGATTTCAGAAATTCCGGGTGAGCAAGGACCTTGGTCTGGGATTGGTTTCTGCTTTTATCCTGATCGCCCTGGGCTTTATCATCCTTTACCTCTCCGGAAATCTTATAATTGAGAGCATCAGGCCTGATTATTCCCATCTTGGCGGAAGCCTTATCCTTTGCCTGATGATCTCGTGGGCAGAGGAGTTATCCTTCAGGGCTTACCTTCTGAATAATCTGATGGACTCGTTCCATCCGTATTGGGGACTTGTTTTATCATCACTGTTATTTGCGGCTTTTCATATTTTTAATGCCGGCATGGCACTTGTTCCTTTCATTAATATTTTTCTGGCAGGGATATTGCTGGGAATTGTCTTTATATATACCAGGACAATCTGGTATGCCCTTAGCTTTCATTTCAGCTGGAACTTTTTCCAGGGGCCCGTTTTTGGTTTTCCGGTAAGCGGTATGGAAATGGATGGGTTTTTACGGCACGAAACCCGGGGTGAGGAGCTGTTAACAGGTGGTGATTTTGGTTTTGAAGGTTCTTTAATTTGCTCACTTTTGATTATTTTATGCATATTTGCACTAAACCACTATTATAATAAACCCTCAAATAAGCCATTGGACAATAGCCGGGATAAGATCACGCTGGTTTGATTTTGACTTATCCGGCCTTTAACAAGATTAAAGCTATAAGCCGTTAACAT
>SLJO01000022.1 GCA_007135095.1 Bacteroidales bacterium
ATAAATTATGGTTATCGTACTTATTATCTTTATTTTACCTTAGCAATGTATTCGTATTCAGTATTTCACTCTCATGAATGTCACATCAGCCTTTCTTTGCCAAAAGCGAAATACACTGCATGTGAGATCAACCGCAGGTCAAACCCGCATGCTTTATTGACTTCGTCGATTTCACATGCATTATTTTGTCTCGTTTTGCAATAGTTTTTGGATGTGAAATTCATGTTATTTTGTCTGACGCAGTCTGATAAGCTTAAATATCAGTAATTATAATTATCCCGATTCACTTCTGGCCATACAAAAGTAAAAAACTATTTTTTATTTTACCTTTGACTCAAAGTTAAAGTTGTATATTCCGGTAATTAATATTGTCTGTTTTATCATCTAATGGTTCAGATAACCCGCCAGCACCCGGTTAAGCGGATTTGGTTTTAAAAATATTTTTTATGCTTTTCAGTGAGGTAATCGGACAGGCAAAGGCTAAATCCCGACTTTTGCAGATAGTAAAAGACCAGAGGGTTGGTCATGCTTTGCTTCTTGCAGGCAGGGAAGGTTCCGGAACGCTTGGCCTTGCGATTGCTTTTGCACGATACCTGAATTGCGAAAACAGGGGAGATGAGGATTCATGCCTGGAATGTAGTTCATGCAGGAAATACAGCAAGTTGATCCATCCGGATCTTCACCTGGTTTTCCCTGTGGCTGAAACAAAAGATTCAGGTAAAAATCCCGTTAGCGATGATTTTGTTTCGCAATGGAGGGAATGTGTGCTCGCCAATCCCTATATCAGACCTTTTCAATGGTATGAGCATACAGGGATTGAAAAAAAGCAGGGTTCCATCAGCCGGCATGAGAGCCTGCAGATAATAAAAAAGCTGTCCTATAAAAATTTCGAAGCCGTTTATAAGGTAATGATAATATGGATGGCTGAAAAGATGAATGTCTATGCTGCAAACAAGCTGCTGAAAATCCTGGAGGAGCCCCCGCTGAATACCGTTTTTATTCTCATTTCCGAAGATCCCGGTCAGATAATTCCAACTATACTTTCACGCAGCCAGCTGATAAGGATCCCTAAGATAGATAAGGAAAGTATGGGCCGGGCAATAAGCGAAATACACGGGATAACCGACCAGCAACAGATAGACGGTCTTGTCGGGATGTCAGACGGAAATTACCTGCAGCTGGCCGAAGCGATCGGTGAAACCGGAGAAGCCAGGCTTATGTTTGAGATGTTTGTCAGGCTGATGCGCATGTGCTTTTCCCTCGATATAGCAGGACTGTCAGGATGGGTCGATAGTATGGCGGGCCGGGGGAGGGAAAAACAGAAGCAGTTCCTTCAATATGCATTACGCATGATACGCGGGAACTTCATTTTAAATATTCAGGCAGGAAGTATTGATCTTTTGTCTGAAGAGGAAAAGGATTTTTCTATTAAGTTTTCTGCATTTATACACACCGGAAATGTTTTTGCTATTTGCGATGAATTTAATAAAGCCTCCACTCATATTGAATATAACGGTTACAGCCGGCTAATACTTTTTGATCTTGGGTTAAAGATTGCAAAGTTGTTAAAAACCTAGTTTTTTGTACTTTTGATGTTTAATAAAGTACGTATTTGAACCGATATAAGATGACCACAAATTCCAGAGGATGTTCCGCCATATTGACAGATACCGGTCAGAGCCAGCAGAAATCTTGTTCCTGCAACTGCCTGAATGTATATGACTGGTTATCTGACCTGGGGAACCTGGACAGCAAACACGACATTGTTGAAATAAGGTTCAAGAATACAAGGAAAGGGTTTTACAGGAATATCAACAAACTTATGCTTGAAAAGGGTGATATTGTGGCCGTGGAGTCTTCTCCGGGACATGATCTGGGTATTGTCTCCCTGCGGGGGGAACTTGTTTTGGAACAAATGAAAAAATACAAAGTTTCCCCAAATGAGGAAAACCTTAAAAAAATATACCGAAAGGCCAAGCCCGCAGATATAGATAAGTGGAAAGAGGCAATTGCGATGGAAATACCAACCATGCTTAAAGCACGTGAAATTACAGAATCTTTGGGCCTCAACATGAAGATTGGTGATGTTGAATATCAGGGCGATAAAACCAAGGCTATTTTTTATTACATTTCCGAGGAAAGGGTCGATTTCCGTGAACTTATCAAGGTTATGGCGGATGAATTCCGCATCCGGATAGAGATGAGACAGGTGGGTGCCCGCCAGGAAGCCGGGCGCATTGGCGGCATAGGGGCATGTGGCCGTCAGCTTTGCTGCAGTTCATGGCTTACCAACTTCACCTCGGTAACCACAAATGCAGCGAGAGTGCAGGAAATATCTCTGAATCCTCAAAAGCTTGCCGGACAGTGTAGTAAGTTAAAATGCTGTATCAACTATGAGGTTGACATTTACAATGATGCAAAAAAGGATTTCCCCGATCTTAACCAGATACTGGAAACCATGGAAGGTCGCTACTTTTTCCAGAAGGCTGATATCTTAAAAAGAATAATCTGGTACTCGGATAAACCCGATTCCACTCTCAACATGATTTCACTTAATCCTGAGAGAGTAAAGGAAGTCTTAGAGCTTAACGGGAAAGGGAACAAACCCCTTAAGTTGCTTGAACAAATTGATGTTGTTACCGAAAAGGAAAAACATGCTGATGATTTTCTAATAAATGACAGTATCTCGCGCTTTGATGAAAAAGGGAATGTGGCTAAAAAGAAAAAAAAGAAGAGAAAGAAAAAAAACAAGTTCAAAGGACCTGGAAATGAAGGCTGAGCATTTTAATAAAAGTATCCCGCGTTTGTTACTGACAGCTAAGCTGGTTGTGATTTTATTTTTTACCATTGCATGCAATCAGGATATCGTCTTTGAAAAAAACGTGTCTATGCCCGGGGATAAATGGAGCCGCTATCATATTCCTGTTTTCGATGTGGAGATTACCGATACGCTGAATCCGTATGATCTGATAATAAATTTAAGAAATACGGGTGAATACCCAAGAAGCAACCTCTTCCTGTTTATTTCGGCTAAATCACCTCAGGGGGCCTTTACCCGCGATACACTGGAACTGGTACTTGCCGAACCTTCCGGCAAATGGAAAGGCAGGGGCTTTGGCAGCATCTGGCAAAACAGATTTTTTTACCGGCAAAATGTACGTTTCCCTGAAAAAGGAATTTACAAAATCGAGATCGAACAGGCAATGAGGCTTGAAGAACTGCCCGGCATTCTGGATGTGGGATTGAGAGTTGAAAAGAAGCAGTTTTAACCGATTAAAGTTTTTTCTCAAGTGGCAAAAAAAAAGCGGGAAAGGTTTAAAGAGGTCCTTGGGTTTGATAATGTTGTACAGGCCGGTATAAACGAGGTATTCAACCAAAAGCATTTTCTGTACGGAAAGTGGTCGGAAGTATTTTTTGGTAGCCGCAAACCAATTGTCATTGAACTTGGATGCGGGAAAGGTGAATATACAGTTGGACTGGCAAGGCTGTTCCCCGAAAAGAATTTTATTGGCATTGATGTTAAAGGGGCAAGATTGTGGAAAGGAGCCAAATTTGCATTTGAAAATAAAATGCAGAATGTGGGATTTTTGCGCACACGTATAGAATTCATATCTTCATTTTTTTCAAGTGATGAGGTTGAGGAGATATGGCTCACGTTCCCTGATCCCCAGTTAAAAAAAGCACGGAAGAGACTTACTTCTGCCGGTTTTCTAAACCGGTACCGCCTGTTTTTAAAGAGCGGCGGTGTGGTGCATTTGAAAACCGACAGCATCAAGCTTCATGAGTATACCCTGTCACTCATAACTGCCAACAGACTGGAAATGCTTGAGGCTACAATTGATCTTTACGGTTCGGAAACGATCAATGAGATGCTCTCGATCAGGACTTATTATGAACAGCACTTTCTGGATCAGGGTAAATCAATTTCTTATCTGAAATTCAGGATTGATTCCACCAGTGAAATAAAGGAACCAGATGGAAAATGATAATTCCGGCTTTTTTGAAAAGGTTTATAAGGTGACATCCCTTATTCCGCCCGGCAGAGTCAGCACCTATGGTGCAATTGCCAGGTACCTGGGTTCAGCCGGCTCTTCCCGCATGGTCGGCTGGGCGCTGAATAATTGTCATTCCATGGGAGAGTTCATTCCTGCTCACCGGGTGGTTAACCGTAACGGAATTCTTACGGGCAAGCATCACTTCGGGACAACCAGCGCCATGGAACAACTGCTGGCAAATGAAAATATCATGGTTGAAGATGACAGGGTAATTGATTTTGCTGCTCTCTTCTGGGATCCGTGCCGCGAATTGTAAGATTTCAGGAAGAGCAACCTGAAAAAAATTTAATGTATATTTGCAATCAGGTTATATTTGGTTTAAATATGAATAACGCAGATTATTGAAAATATGGAATTTACCGAAAAACAGGTAATTGAAGTTCTGAAAAAAATAAATCACCCCGGTTCGGGAAAGGATATTGTAAGCCTTAAAATGGCAGACAATATTATTACCGGCGACAGGAAGGTCAGTTTTCAACTCAACACAGGCGGTAGAAAGGATCCCTTTGCCAAATCGGTTGCACGTGCCTGTGAGAAGGCACTTAAATCTTCATTCGGCGATTCTCTCGGGGTCGATATCACTATACAGTCATCAGAACCCCGGCCGGTAAGCAAAAAGCCTGTTTTGCCCGGAATAAGGAACACTATTGCTATAGCATCGGGCAAGGGCGGCGTAGGCAAGTCAACTGTTGCTGTTAACCTGGCCGTTTCACTGGCTCGCAAGGGATACGCGGTGGGGCTGGTTGACGCCGATATTTACGGACCCTCAGTACCTGCAATGATGGGTGCCGCAAATGCCAGGCCACAGGTCAGGGAAGAAAATGGAAGGAACGTGATAATTCCTGAAGAAAAATTCGGAATAAAATTTTTATCCATCGGGTTGTTCGTAGCCGCTGAAAGTGCTCTTGTATGGCGCGGACCCATGGCTACCGGGGCATTAAAGCAGCTCATCAATGATGCCGAATGGGGAGAGCTTGACTACCTGCTTTTTGATCTGCCTCCCGGCACCAGCGATATACATCTGACTCTTGTACAGGAAGTGGCAGTAACAGGAGCTGTGATTGTCAGCACCCCGCAAGAGGTTGCACTGGCCGATGTAATAAAAGGGGTTGCAATGTTTACCAATGAAGACATCAGCGTCCCGGTACTGGGGCTTGTTGAAAACATGGCATGGTTCACTCCGGCTGAGCTGCCCGAAAACCGGTATTATATATTCGGAAGGGACGGCTGCAAAAAGCTTGCCGCAAAGATGAACCTGCCGTTGCTTGCTGAAATACCAATTGTTCAGGCCATTCGTGAGGGCGGGGATTCCGGCCAGCCGGTAGCCCTGGATGATTCGGTTACAGCCCGCGCTTTTGACCTGCTTGCTGAACGGCTGGTGGATGAAGTGGATAAACGTAATAAAAAACTGCCCCCTACAAAAAGGGTGGCAATGAAAAAGTAGCCTGAACAGAGCTAATGAAGAAGCGGGTAAATTCAAGGATGGACCTTGCGGCACCCCGGCATCATTTGTTACTAACCCTGGCCTTAAAAATGAAGAAAAGCCTCATCGGGCTGCAGGGGATTGTAAATGGATATAATAATTTTAATTCAGTATATTATGGATAATATTGTAAAGGAAGGAATAATGGAACGGGTCAACAACACCCTTGAACAGGTAAGACCATATCTTCAGGCTGACGGAGGTGATATTGAAGTGATAGAGCTTACAGATGATTATGTGCTGAAGGTTCGTTTAACCGGTGCATGCAAAGGTTGTCCCTTTAGCATGCAAACACTCAAAGCCGGTGTTGAACAGGCCGTAAAGCGTGACACCCCTGAAATCAAGGAAGTTATATCTATCGATTCCTGATATTCTGACTGTCACAAAATATGTCAGGCTTTTTTCAGTTTTGTATGGTAAGTATTCTTACATAACAACTGCAGGATTTATCAGGAAGGGAAGTTTACTTTGCATTACTTATGGCTGTTATATAACCGGCTTTTGCCCACTCAAATAACCGTATTTATGCCCCTGAGAGCAAAAATTCTGTTAACCCTTTTTGTGGTGGCGATTGTAACCTCTTGCTCTACGCAGAAGAACACGATGCTGACCAGAACCTATCATCAGATCACTGCCAGGTATAACACTTTTTTCAACGGAAGGGAAAGCTTCCGGTCGGGAATAAGGAGATCGGAGCAGCAATTCCGGTATGATTTCAACAAGATCCTTCCGGTATTCCTTTATACCGATCCGGAAATTGCCCGGTCTGTCGCTCCTGAAATGGACAGGGCAATCAACAAGGCATCAAAGGTAATCTCAAACAAATCAATCACCGTGCAGCCGAAAAATGAGCGTGGCGGGCTCTTTAGCGGCAGGCATGAAAATTTTCACAGGCAGAGTGAATATAACAAGTGGGTGCGCGAGAGCTATCTTCTCGCCGGGAAGGCCCATTTCCACAAGCATGATTTTGTTCCGGCAGCACAGGCTTTCCTCTTTGTTATAAGGGAGTACAGCATGAATTCCATCCGGCATGAAGGAAAATTGTGGCTTGCCCGTACTCATTGCGAAAGAGGCAGGTTCCATGAGGCCAGGATACTGATAGATGAGATGCTTGCCGATCCTGAGTTCCCTTCAAGTCTTGATGTTGAGCTTTATTCTACCATAGCTGACTTTCACCTCAAGCAGGATCAGCTGGAACAGGCAATTGTGAACCTGGAAAGAGCCGTAGAACCAGCCATAAACAGCGATAGAAAAACGCGCTATCACTACATTCTTGCACAGTTATACGAACGTACCGGCAATTATCCTCAGGCCTATGACTATTATTCCCGCGTTATCAGGAGGAGTCCTCCTTATGAGATGGTGCTCAATGCCAGGATCAGGCAATCGGGCGTAGTTCAGGCCGGAAAAGGTGAAATAGCCGGGATGATCAATGATCTCGAAAGGATGCTGAGAGATGAAAAGAACAGCGATTACCAGGATCAGATTTATTATGCACTTGGGAACATCTATCTCCGTAATGGCGACGAGGCTAATGCAATCAACCATTTTTCAATGTCTGCCGGGGCACGTGGTTCAAACCCTTCGCAGAAGGCCCTTACTTATCTTGCCCTTGCCAATATATATTTCAACCACCCGGATTATATCACTGCCCAGGCCTATTATGACTCGGTTGTTATTAACATGAATCAGGAGTTTCCGGACCACAGGTCAATAATTGAAAGAAGTAATGTTCTTAATGAACTGGCAGGCAATATCAGGCTATACGAACTTGAAGACAGCGTTCTGATTCTTGCTGAAATGAGTGAGGCTGAGCGAAACAGGAAGGTTGATGACATTATTGCCCGCGTAAGAAAGGATGATGCAGATGCCCGTCAGCGCGAACAACTGGCCCGGCAAACAAATCAATCCGGGTCTGCACGCGTATCGCAGGCCGCGCGCCGGCAGGCCGAACAATCAGGTGGGGGCAACTGGTATTTTTATAACCAGTCAGCCGTCACCTTTGGCCAGAATGAGTTCGAATCCCTCTGGGGCGAGAGGAGGCTGGAGGATAACTGGAGACGGTCAAACAGGCAGGTATTGTCATCCGATCAGTTTGCAGTGATGGCAGATCAGGATATGGACCCGGCTGAGGACAATGAGGTGCCGGCCGATTCCAGGAGCAGGGAGTATTACATGAGGAATATACCCCTTACCGATGCCGACAAGCGGGCCTCTCACCAAAGGCTCGGCGAGGCGCTTTTCAGCATGGGGGCAATATATAAGGATGATCTTAATGATTACAGCCGTTCAGCTGAGGCTTACAAAGAACTGGTAAGACGCTATCCTGAAGGAAGCTTAACCCTGACTGCCTTATATGCCCTTCATTCGGTACTCCTGCAGGACCGGAATTTCAGTGAGGCAGAACACTACAAAGGAATTATATTATCACGGTACCCCGACAGCCGTTATGCCGCCATGCTTACAAACCCAAATTTTTTCAGGGAGCATGAACACAATATGCAGGAGGCTGAAAGATATTATGAAAATACCTTTGAGCTGTTCCGCGAGAAAAGGCATGATCAGGTAAGGGAAAGGGCTCTCCACGCAATGGATACCTGGCCCGACAGCCATCTGATCCCACGATTTGAATATTTGAAAATTCTCTCCTACGGGTCAGAGGGTAATATACCCCTGTTCAGGAATATGCTTACCGGTTATATCGAAAAGTATCCCGAAACAGAAATGGCTGAAAATGCAAATCAGTTTATTTCATATCTTGAGAATGATTATCCCGAATTGATCCATCGTGCAGAAATCCCCGTTATTCAGGATATTTACGAATACGGCCAGGAAGGGATGCATCATTTTGTCATCATTGTCGATAACCGGCAGGATCTCATAAACAGGATGATTTTCAACATAGTCAACTTTAATGTTGATCACTTTGCCATCCATAATCTTAATATTAATAGTGAACAATTCAGCAGCAATTATCATCTCATAAGGGTGGACGGACTGCCCGATGTCCCCGCAGCCCTCGATTATCTCAGAAGGTTTTCCGCTTCGGAAGAGGTGTTTGCCGAGGCAGGACGAAATGATTTTCCTGCATTTGTTGTATCTCCGGGAAATTTCAGCCTTTTCATGGATGATAAGAATATAGCATCGTATCTGAAATATTTTGAGAGTGAATATCTCAACAGTCAATAAGTAACCAGGGGTAAATTAGCAACTGACTGCATGCCGGCCGGCAGTCATCTGAGGGGTAATTTCTGTAATTCTGCACTAATCTAAATCGAATCTTAATGAAGCAAATATCAATACTTTGGGCGGATGATGAAATAGACCTTCTTAAACCTAATATTATTTTCCTTGAATCAAAAGGTTACAGGGTGCTGACGGCCACCAACGGACAGGATGCCATTGAGATGGTCAGGTCACATAATCCTGACCTGGTTTTCCTTGATGAATATATGCCGGGAATAAGCGGGCTGCAGACTCTTGAAACGATAAAAAGCTCATTCCCCGCTATTCCCGTGATCATGATAACAAAGAGCGAGGAAGAGAATATCATGGAAGAGGCAATCGGTTCGAAGATATCAGATTACCTTATAAAGCCGGTTCATCCCAAACAGATACTGTTATCAATAAAAAAAACCCTGGATAACAGGCGGCTGGTTACCCAAAAAATCACATCTTCATATCAGCTGGAGTTCGGTAATATTACCATGGCCATAAATTCTGCTGTTTCATTCGATGACTGGGTTGATATTTACCGGCGACTGGTTTACTGGGAACTGGAGCTCGAGAATTCTGCCGACCCGGGCATGAACGAGGTCATTGCCCACCAGAAGCTTGAGGCTAACAACGAGTTTGTCAAGTTTATAAAGTTAAATTACAAGGACTGGTTCCGGCAAAATGGCGGAGACAGGCCAGTGCTCTCAAATAACCTCTTTTCTGCAAGAATTTTGCCCCTGCTTGATCCTTCGGAAAAGATAGTTATGATCATGATAGATAATCTGAGATATGACCAGTGGAAAGCAATACTTCCGGATATCAGGGAATTCTATCATGTTGGCAGTGAGGATATTTACTGCAGTATCTTGCCTACAGCCACACAGTTTGCGAGAAATGCGGTTTTCAGCGGACTAATGCCGGCCGATATAGAGAAACGATACCCCGGGTTGTGGAAGAACGATGATGATGATGGAAGTAAAAATCCGTATGAAGAGGAATTGCTAAACAAACAACTTTCAAGGCTGGGTGCAAATCCACAGTTTTATTATGAAAAGGTGCTTAACAAAAAAAGCGGCAAAAAACTGTCGGAGAATATAAATTCCCTGATAAACAATCCCCTTACGGTCCTGGTATACAATTTTGTCGATATGCTCTCCCATGCACGCACTGAGATGGATGTTATCAAGGAACTTGCCGGTGATGATGCCGCCTACCGGTCACTTACCAGATCCTGGTTCAGGCATTCCTACCTGCTTGATCTGTTAAAGGAGCTGTCAGGGGAAAAGGTAAAAATTGTCATAACCTCCGATCATGGTGCGATCAGGGTGGAAAATCCGATAAAGGTGATAGGCGATCGCAGCACTACTACAAATTTACGTTACAAACAGGGGAAAAACCTTAACTACAAACCGAAACAGGTGTTCGAAATACGCACCCCCGGGCAAATTCATCTCCCCATGTGCAACGTCAGCTCCACTTATATTTTTGCAACAGGCCCTGATTTTTTCGCCTATCCAAATAACTATAACTATTATGCCAACTATTACAAAAACACCTTCCAGCATGGGGGTATATCACTTGAGGAAATGCTCGTTCCCTTCGTTATCCTTGAACCCCTCCAGTAATGATATCAGTTATGAAGCTGAGGTTTGACCTGGAAAATATCGATAAAACTGCCGGAGAACTGCTTAGTTCCTTTCCCGAAACAAGAATATTCGCTTTCTACGGGGAAATGGGTGCCGGAAAGACCACTTTCATCAAGGCCATGTGTCAGCAGGCCGGAGTGGAGGAGATTATCACCAGTCCCACTTTTTCCCTTGTAAATGAATACAGGAGCAAAAATAATGGAGGGAAAGTATTTTTTCACTTTGATTTTTTTCGTATAGATGCGCTTGAAGAGGTCATGGATATGGGGTATGAAGATTATTTTTACAGCGATAGCATGTGCTTCATAGAATGGCCCGAGAAAATAGCAGGACTTCTGCCTGAAGAAACCTTGCGGCTGAAAATTGAGGTGCTGGAAACAGGTGAAAGACAATTAAGGACGCTTTAGGCCTCCTGCCTGATAATTCAGGTAACACTGCCCTTTTCTTGCAGATTCCCTTCTTTTTCCTTAACTTGCTGTATTCTTAATTTTATTTCCCTTCAAGCCAAAATACATTATTAATCCGTTTAAACCTGATTAGTGCACATGAAGCATCAAAATTTCCCCCACTCATGGGCCCTGGGAAAGGGTAGTCTTTTACCCCAGGAAGAAGTCCTTGAAAGAGGTAAGATACGAAAGCAGCTTGTGGTAGGAATTCCAAAGGAACTGCAGGAAGATGAAAGCCGGACCGGACTTACCCCCGAGGCAGTGGAGATGCTGGTTGGGAACGGCCATCAGATCATTATTGAAACAAAAGCGGGGGCCAGGGCCAACTATACAGACAATGACTACAGCGAGTGCGGCGGGTTTATTGTTGATGACCATACTGAAATATTTGCAAAGAGCGATATTATACTGAAAATTTTCCCGCCGGTGACAAAGGAAATTGAATATATGAAGGGGAATCAGGTACTTATATCATCATTAAGGCATATGATGCAGGATAAGGATTATTTTTATCGTCTTATGAATAAAAGAGTTACTGCAATTTCATATGAACATCTCAGAAATAATGACGATACCTTTCCGGTTATCCGTTCAATGAGCGAGATTGCCGGTGGCACATCAATACTGATAGCTGCCGAGTATCTTTCCAACCAGCATGGTGGCAAGGGTATCATGCTGGGAGGAATTACCGGGATAACCCCCACTGAGGTTGTTATACTGGGAGCCGGCGCCGCTGCAGAATCCGCTGCCAGGGCTGCCCTGAGCCTCGGTGCATTTGTAAAGGTATTCGATCATTCAGTAGATCGCCTGAGAAGACTTCAGGACATTATGGGGAACAGGCTGTATACCTCAATTTTTCATCCAAGGGTAATAACCAAAGCCCTGCAGTCGGCCGATGTTGTTATCGGTGCCCTTCATCTGGACGGAAACGGGCCGCGTTTTTACATTACCGAGGAAATGGTAAAAGAGATGAAAAAGGGATCGGTAATAGTTGACCTGAGCATTGACCAGGGAGGCTGTATTGAAACATCCGAATGCCGTACCCACCGCTCTCCTGCATTTATCAAGCATGGAGTGACTCATTACTGTGTGCCGAATATTCCATCAAGGGTGGCAAGAACTGCAACGATAGCCCTGAGCAATATTTTTGCCCCGCTTATCCTGTCCATTGGCGAGTCAGGAGGTATTAAAGCGTCACTTTTAGAAAGCGCAGGTTTGCGCAAGGGAGTTTACATATATAACGGACTACTTACCAATTCGATGATCGGCCGGCTGTTTGATATACCCGCCAAAGATATCGAGCTTCTGATGGCTGCATTCTGAGAGCCTGCCATGATCGGGCCGCTGCTGAAGTATTCCCGGGTCAGGCTGTATATTGGCATCCATTGTTTGCAGATTATTTAACTGAAATGTTTTTCAATTAATTCATCCCCTTTTCTGTTGCCAAGTTCAAGGGCCTTTATCCAGTCGCCTAATGCCCCGTCCTTATCACCAATAATATACCTGGCACGTCCCCTGTAAACATAAACATCGGGATAATGAGGAACCTTCTCCAGTTCATTATCGAACTCTGCTATTGCTCCCTTGAAATCGCCGGAATCGAATTTCATGACTCCTTTATGGTAGGATATAAGTGGTGTTTTCATTATTGCTGAAATTAAGTATATGAGTCCGGCTTATCTGTAAGCAGAATCATGCCATAAACATTTGTCAGCGTAAGGTAAATATAGCCAGGCTATTATAAAAACCACATGATGTATACGCTGGATAAGAACTATACTATATGTAGGAAAAATATCCACATGTACTGCATCTGGGATGAATCCGGCCTGGGAGGGAATTGCCGGAGCGCGGTTTAAAAGAATGCTCTCATCTGCATTCCTCCATGGTGAATAAACCTTTCACCCTGGACAGTCCTTCCATGGTAATTCAGACTTAACTGGAGGTTACCGGTGAGGTTTTGCTGAAACTGGACCATCATGGTCATATTATTTCCGGGTTTGAGTCCTTCCAGCATCTCCCATGCCAGGGGCGTGTTCACGGAAGCATTGTAATCAATATAAAAATAGTCGGCCCTGAGCATTATATTCCCCCTTGAGGGTATTGTATAGCTTATTTCCGTTCCTATATTATGCCGGTCGGCTTTTTCCTTTCCCGGATCATTTTCCTGCGTTGTCCATTTCAGGTGCAATGAGGTTTGAAGGGCAAAGCCAGGCTGAAAAGAAACTGCCACCCGGCCCGAATACATGTCAATGTCGAAGTCCCTTCCGGGGAAAAATCCGGACCTGAACTTTTTTTTATTCGTTTCCAGGCGGTTGCTAAAGGTAATGGATTGCCTGACACTGTATCTTCCCGTCAGGGCATGTGAGCGCAAATGCCTGGTATCAAATCCGTTTACCAGCAGGTTTTTAGACTTGTTGTCCTGATGAAGGTATTCCATGACAAAGCGCCTTTCCCGGGGCTGGAATGAGACGGAGTTCCTGAAAGTGGAGGAGATATTTATAAGGTTGCTGTCGGATAGTTCTGAATGGAAAGGATTAATCCCGCTGATCATGTCGGTATGCCTTGTTTTCTGGCCGGTACGGAATGCCGTCTGGCCTGAAAAATTTGAAAGAACACCCCTTAGCCCTGTGCTGCTGTTCCAGTGGGGCGGGGGTGAAATACGGATACCCTGACTGAACTGGTTCGACCGTGTACGGATAAGATCATCAGAGGGAATGAATACACGCAAATAATTTGCCTGATCGGGGAATGCGGCAGGTTCAAATTCATCAAGTTCTTTAATGCCATTGTCATTATAGTCCGTCCAGGTATGTGTCCCCTGCCCGCGGGAAACTTCGATATACATGAAATCTCTTTTTGCCTCCATGCCTGACCCTGTTTCATACATTCCCGTACTTTGCATGCTGCCGTTAAAGAACCTCAGTCTTGCATCAAGCCTGCCGTTAAGCGAATTCTCCAAACTGCCTTTGTCGGCGGGGGCTCCGTCGGGAGCCAGGCTCCGGTGATGCAAAACACCCCCGAATTCATTTCCACCCGTGGTCCTTGCTTTAAATCCCGATGAAAATTCCCTGGAAAAAGAGGAAGCCGCCAGCCTGTTCTCAACCGGGAGCTTGTCATCCCTTTCCCGGTAGGCAGTATGGAAATGAAATCTGGCAGTATCGGGATTTTCCAGGAATAACTCCCGCTGAAAAAATGCCATGCTGGATGCCGACATCAGTCCCCCGTTTTTCATCTGTATTTTATTGTTCTCCCCCTCACTCCTCACGCCAACCCTCAGTAACCACAGCGGCCTGCTGATTTCTGCCATATGTCTGAAAAATTCCGTTGCCATCAGGTCACTGCCTGAATTAAGGTAGCTGACCCTGAACCTTCCATCAAATCCTGCAACCCTGCTGCCGGCTTCCAGCATGTTATTAAGTCCCGAATAATTGTCTGAGACACGCAGATATTCGCCTTTATAACCTGCAAACCCTCCTTCATCCCTGATATAACCGGCATGCCAGCTGAGCTTATGCTCCCCGCGACTTTCAGGGGCACCCTCGAGGTTCCAGTCCCTTTCATATTCAACGGGCCTGAACCGCCCGGTGGTGGCAAAATCACTGCCCGAAAATTCATAATCGAGTCCGCCGGCCAGCATATGCTCATCGCTGTTAAGCGGTATTTTATTATCCAGCCCGATCCTGAATGCAAGTCCCGTATTATTTTCGTTATCCAGGCTGGAAAATGTGTTTTTGTCGAAATTGCTGACTGCAACCTCAAAGGAGGCCTCGCTGTTTGACGAAATAAAAGTATTGCCCCCCATGCTTACCACCTGTTGTTTTCCCGGGGCAACAAGCAGCGTAACTGGTTCGTAACTGCCGGAGAGAAGTCCGTTTACAGGAGCTGACCACCTGAATACGCGGCCGTTGGCCGCACTGCTCACGGGGTTATAGTTTCCCCGGTTTTCCCCGACGTATGAGAATCCCAGCCTGTAATGGGCCCTGGCCGGGTCAGTGGAGTGCTGGTAAATGAGGTAGGATATTCCATCGACTATACTGTCGGATTTCTGGTACAGCACCATATCATTACGGAATTCCACGCTGTCGATTTTGGGAACCCAGGCCCGGTGCAGGCTGTCACCTATGGAAGAGAGCAACTGTTTTTCTTCGTCCCTGAGTTCCTGCATCAGCGGCTGGTTCCTGGCATCATGTTCTGAAAAAACATTGATAAAATAATCTCCTCTTTCCGTCGACATACCGGTAGTGTTTGATACCATGAACCTGGTATAGTTCCTGTCGGTATACTCAAACTCTGCAATTATTCTCCGGTCCTTTGTCACAGGTTTGGCTGAAGTGAAAGTTATTTCAGCCAGATTATAATCAATGGTATAATCCCTGTCCACCCCCCTGGAAAGCAGCCTCCCGTCCATATAAACCCTTTCAGAGCCGGCAAGCACAA
This sequence comes from Bacteroidales bacterium, assembly GCA_007135095.1. Taxonomy (GTDB): domain Bacteria; phylum Bacteroidota; class Bacteroidia; order Bacteroidales; family PUMT01; genus PXAP01. The sequence goes on from SLJO01000022.1 coordinate 15,287, forward strand.
TAATAAACAGCTCATTACCGGCTCCCTTCAGCTTATAGGGCCCCTGGTTTCCCTCAATACCCTGGAAACTGTGCCTGTGGTAGCGTCCTTTGGAAACTGCCGCGCTGGTTGAGCTGGAAAGGTTGTTAAAAAGTCCGTTACCTGAGTTATGTGTTGTCGAGAATTGGACACCCTGCCCCTTTTTACTTAGCGGTAAAAATTTCCCCCTGCCGCCATGGACATCGAAATCGCCGGCTGTGAGGCTCAGGTTGTCGTTATACAGCTGGATGGATATTTTGTCAAATTCCTGTATCTGCTGCGAGTATCCCTCGGGCTGGAGGGGTATGTTCTGGTCGGATATACTGGCCAGGATATTGATATTATCATCCAGTTTGCCGGATAGTTGCAGGTTAAGGTTGGAGGAGACCGTCACATCCTGGTTATTGCCGAAATTCACCCCCCGTGAAATACTGCCGTTCCTTACTAGTCCCTCGCCGCTCCATATGTTTTCGCTTAACTGCCTGTATGTATACCGGTATGGATCTGCCTCTGTTGTATCACGCTGAAAAGGCATTATCAGGCTTGTGTCTTTTTTGCTTAAGCCCAGTGAGGGGTCGGATGTAAAAACGCGGTATCTGGCAACTATTTCAGAGCCCCGGAAGGGGAAATGTTTTTTCAGTATTAGAAGGGAATTCAATGGATCAGAATGAAAAAGCGAATCCTCAATCTTCTCATTTCCTGATAATGTAAACAGCCCGATTGTGCCGGGAACAATTTTCAGGCTGTCAAGCCGGATCGTGTCGGATGCTGCATATATAATTTTTTCCCTGATCCCGGAAAGTTCCTGGGAAAAAAGACCGGCAGGCAGCATAAAGATCAGTATTTTGATAATGATCAGTTTCAAAAGGGATCAGCTTAGGATGTAGTAAGAACGAATATAATAACAATTAGGTACATGTTTTTACATGACTGCTTTGAATTATTGCATTTCTAAAACTACCTTTGCCGAAAATATCCTTACAATGCTTTGTAATACGGGTAACCCTCATTATTGTACCATCCCGGCGGAAGGATCACCCGAAAAGCATTATCTGTAATTATTGCCAATAAACCATAAATGATCATAATCTATAATATAGCCATTTATTTATACCAGGCAGCACTGATAATTTTATCTCCCTTCAATAAAAAGGCCGGTTTATGGTACAGGGGAAGGAAGAATTTTTTCCGTCAGTGGAAAGGTTTCAGTCCGGGCAACAGAAAAGTTATATGGGTTCATTGCGCCTCACTGGGAGAATTTGAACAGGGCAGGCCGGTGATTGAGGAATTCAGGAAAAGGGAGGATGACATTTTTATTTTGCTTACTTTTTTTTCACCTTCCGGTTATGAAATAAGGAAGAATTATCCCCTCGCTGATGCGGTCTGCTACCTGCCTTCCGATACAAGGGCCAATGCAGAGAAGTTTATCAGGGTATTCAGTCCCGACATGGCAGTTTTTGTAAAGTATGAATTCTGGTATAATTATATTGCCGGATTACACAGGAACAAAATACCCCTTTATCTGATTTCCGCCAATTTCAGGGCGGGACAGATATTCTTTAAATGGTATGGAAAATGGTTTGGCAAAATGCTTCACATGTTCAGTCACATTTTCGTGCAAAGTGACAGTTCCGGTCAGTTATTGAATTCACTTGGCGTTAAGCAGGTTACCGTAGCGGGTGACACGCGGTTTGACCGTGTTGATTCCCTCAAACTTTCGCACCGTGAAATTCCCTTAGCAGCTGCTTTTTCCCGCGGCAGCTTTACGATTGTCGCGGGCAGCACATGGCCGGCCGATCACGATCTGCTGGTGCGCTTTGTCAATGAAGCAAAGTATGATGTAAAGCTTATCATTGCCCCTCATGAGATAAATGAAGATGAAATAGATAAACTGGAAAGCAGGTTTTCGAAAAATACAGTGCGTTACTCCCGTGCCGGGAATACCGGTGCCGGAGAGGCCACGGTATTGATAATAGATAACATAGGTCTGCTTTCCTCTCTCTATGCATACGGAGCACTGGCCTATATAGGAGGAGGTTTCGGCAAGGGCATCCATAATATACTGGAAGCCTGCACGCACGGCCTTCCTGTCATCTTCGGACCCAACTATCATAAATTCAGGGAAGCCAAAGAACTGGTTGAGACGGGAGGAGCCTTTCCCGTGAATACCTACACTGACCTGCTGAATCGCGCAGGTGAGCTGATTGTAACTCCCGCCCTGCTGGAAAATGCAGGTAATACTGCATCAAATTATGTAAAAGACAACACCGGGGCCAGCAACACTATTGTCGACAAGATTTTATCATTTTAAAAATTCCCGGGGATTTTATCCCCTTTTTTTTATCATTCGTCAGCCAGCAGTGTCAGTTCATACATTTCTGGCTGCCCGGCGGGTTAAATTTATAAAGCAGCGGGCAGCAGAAGACCTGTGCCCGCCCGTCACCGTAAGTTTAATTGAGTATTCTGGCAAAAGACAGTTGTTAAGACAGATAGGGGCGTAGTTAATAACTTTGTTGATAACTACAAAGTCATTATTGATGCAAAAACAGCGGTCATTATTTAACTTTGATATTCACCACCGACCAGATTTGGGTTGTATATGTGATATAATGGTAAATTAACAATTTTTCATTATACAAAAAAGCAGCGGGTGAATTGAACAAAGTTTGTTCTGCTTTCTATACAGCCATTAAAGTATTAATTTTGTAAAGACGATGAATCAATGAAAACAAAGGAGATGTCAGTTAAAAAGAACCGAATGGATAATCCTGATAAAACCCTTGCCGGAATGCCTGAAAAAGGATATACAGATGAGGAGGCATTCAAGCTCTCCCGTGAATATTTCGGTGGGGATGATCTGGCCGCAAGGGTATGGATAAATAAATATGCCCTGAAAGATTCGGAAGGCAATCTTTTTGAATTGACTCCTGATGATATGCACCGCAGGATTGCCGGGGAAGTTGCACGGATAGAAAAGAAATACCCCAATCCCATAGACGAAGAGGATATTTATCAGCTGCTCAAGGAGTTTAAATACATAGTTCCCCAGGGTGGGCCAATGAGCGGGATAGGGAATAATTTCCAGCTTGTATCGCTCTCCAACTGCTTTGTTATTGGCGATGATGAAGGAGTAGATTCCTACGGGGCAGTCATGAAAGTTGATCAGGAACAGGTGCAGCTTATGAAAAGAAGAGGAGGGGTAGGTCATGATCTTTCACCCATAAGGCCCTCAGGAAGCCCGGTTCTTAACTCGGCTCTTACTTCAACGGGTGTGGTTCCCTTTATGGAAAGGTACTCCAATTCAACCCGTGAGGTGGCTCAGGACGGAAGGAGAGGAGCGCTCATGCTTACCATTTCGATAAAACATCCTGATGCCGAAAAGTTTATAGATGCCAAGCTGCAGGCAGGAAAAGTTACCGGCGCCAATGTTTCTGTAAAGATCGATGATGAGTTTATGAAGGCTGTAGTTGAAAAAAAGCCTTATATGCAGCAGTTCCCTGTTAACTCAGACAATCCCGACATTAAAAGGGAGATAGATGCAGGCAAGCTCTGGCAAAAGATAGTACATAATGCATGGAAATCGGCAGAGCCCGGTATACTCTTCTGGGATACGATTATACGGGAGTCGGTGCCTGACTCATATGCAGACATGGGTTACAGGACTGTATCCACTAATCCCTGTGGAGAGATACCATTATGCCCGTATGACAGTTGCCGGCTGCTGGCAATCAATTTGTACAGCTATGTGAATGAGCCTTTTACAGAAAATGCAAAATTTGATTTTGATAAGTTCAAACAGCATGTTGGTTTTGCCCAGCGGATGATGGACGATATAATAGACCTTGAACTGGAGAAGATCGACAAGATACTTGAAAAGATTTCCAGGGATCCCGAGGACGAAGAAATTAAGCGAGTCGAACGCAAGCTATGGGAGAACATCCGGATAAAGGCAGAAGAAGGGAGGCGCACCGGCGTTGGTATAACGGCTGAAGGAGATATGCTTGCAGCACTCGGGCTTACTTACGGGACAGACAATGCCACCGATTTTTCAACCGAGATCCATAAGACCGTAGCTCTTGAAGCTTACCGGTCGTCGGTTAACCTGGCCAGGGAACGGGGGGCTTTCACCATTTATGATTCACAGCGCGAAAAGGAAAACCCTTTTATCATGCGCATTAAAAGCGAAGATGAACAATTGTACAAGGATATGGTTCGTTATGGCAGGCGCAATATAGCAATGCTTACAATTGCACCCACAGGCACAACCAGCCTTATGACCCAAACCACCTCGGGAGTAGAACCCGTTTTCATGCCTGTTTATAAACGAAGGCGTAAGGTTAATCCCAATGATAAAAATGCAACGGTCTCCTTTATTGATGATGTGGGTGATTCATGGGAGGAATATAAAGTATTTCACCATAAGTTCGTTACCTGGCTTGAGGTAAAAGGATATAATGTTGATGAGGTGAAGAAATATGATGACGATGCAGTTGATCAGCTGGTGGCCAAATCTCCATACTACAAGGCAACATCCACCGATGTTGACTGGATGAGCAAGGTAAGGATGCAGGGGGCAATACAAAAATGGGTGGATCATTCGATAAGCGTTACCATAAACCTTCCCGCTGATGCCAGGGAGGAGCTTGTTGGCAGACTGTATGTCACCGCCTGGGAAACAGGATGCAAGGGTGTAACGGTATACAGAGAAGGATCCCGGTCAGGGGTGCTTGTTTCCAACAGAAAAGACAAGGATGCACCCTTTGAGCCTAAAAAACGGCCGGAAATTCTTGAGGCTGATGTAGTAAGGTTTATGAATAATGATGAAAAATGGATAGCTTTCGTCGGCAAGCTTGATGGAAGGCCCTACGAGATATTCACAGGGAAGGAAGACGATGATGTTCTGCCTGTACCAAAAACCATCAAGAAAGGGACCATCATTAAGAATATACAGGAAGACGGGTCGAAGCGATATGATTTCAGGTATATTGACAAATTCGGTTACGGGAACACTTTTGAAGGATTGTCACGCATTTTTGATGTGGAATTCTGGAACTATGCAAAGCTAATATCAGGAGTATTGAGGCATGGCATGCCTATTCCGGATGTGGTGAACCTGGTTTCTTCCCTTCATCTTGACAATGAAAATATAAATACCTGGAAAAATGGTGTTGAGCGCACCCTGAGAAAGTATATACCCAACGGAACCAAACCCAAAAAAGGAACTGTCTGCCCTGAATGTGATTCGGAAAACCTGATGTTCCAGGAGGGATGCCTCACCTGTCAGGATTGCGGCAATTCAAAATGTGGTTGACAGGCGGGCGATATCCCCGGGCTCCGCAGAATTTTCTAACTGCTTAATATGATTTCCCGGTTCATTGAAACCAGGGAATCATATTGTTTAAAACCGTAACGTTAGCCAATTGCCGGGGGTATTATTACGCCCAGTTCCCTGCCAACTTTTTCAAATGCCTGCAAACATTTGTCAAGATGACTTTTTTCATGGGCCGCGGAAATCTGTAACCTTATCCTGGCCTGATCCTTTGGAACAACCGGGTAGTAGAAGCCAATAACATATATTCCCTCATCGAGCAGCCTGGCAGCAAATTCCTGTGAAAGCCTGGCATCATAGAGCATTACAGCTATTATCGCCGACCTGGTTGGTTTGATATCGAATCCGGCCGATTTCATCTTTTCCAGGAAGTAGGAGGTATTACGGTGCAGCTTATCCTGCAGTTCATGAGTCGAGGCCATCATTTCAAACATTTTTATTCCGGCATTAACTACTGCGGGAGGCAATGAGTTGCTGAAAAGGTATGGCCTTGATCTTTGCCGGAGGATCTCTATTATCTCCTTTCTTCCCGTGGTGAAGCCGCCTATGGCGCCACCAAAAGCTTTGCCGAGTGTTCCGGTGATGATGTCAACCTTGCCACGCAGATTGAAAAGCTCGGTCACACCCCTCCCTGTTTTGCCCACTACTCCGGCCGAGTGGCATTCGTCCACCATCACCATGGCATCATATTTCCCGGCCAGTTCATCAATCTTGTCCATTGGCGCGACGTTGCCGTCCATGGAAAACACGCCATCTGTCACTATTACCCGGAAACGCTGATTCATAGCCTCTTTGAGTTTTTCTTCCAGATCTTCCATATCTGCATTCCGGTAACGGTAGCGTTGCGCCTTGCAGAGCCTGACACCGTCAATAATGGAAGCATGATTAAGAGAATCTGAAATAATGGCATCTTCCTGTGAAAACAAAGGCTCAAATACCCCTCCGTTTGCATCGAAACATGCTGCATAAAGGATTGTATCCTCAGTTCCGAAAAAATCGGCAATGCCGGCCTCCAGCTTCTTATGAAGATCTTGTGTGCCGCAAATAAACCGTACCGATGACATGCCGAAGCCATGGGTATCCATGCCTTCCCTGGCTGCCCGGATAAGGGAGGGATGATTTGAGAGCCCGAGGTAATTGTTTGCGCAGAAATTAAGGACCCTGTGCCCGCCTTCGACCTCGATTTCTGCATCCTGCGGAGACACAATAATCCGTTCCTTTTTATATAGTCCGGCTTCCATCAGGCTCTTTAGCTCTTTCTGAAGGTGTGCTTTAATTTTTCCGTACATGCCTTTTTATTTTTAAAGGTTTAAAATGTTTTCAGCCATATATGAAGGGATTACAAAGATAGTTTAATATACTTATAAGGAACAAAAGAGATTAATGGCATTTCCATATGCAACCCCGGCACAGTGCTAAGACCATTAATTTATTACCCAATGCGGGAATCTGATAATATAGAAACAACAAGACTTTTTTCATGTTTCTGTCATTTAGATTTAATTAGTTTTGTGACAGTAAATCAGAAAACACAATTAACCTGCAATAGTTTAACTTTATTGAAATGACTAAAATTCTGGTGATCGGTTCAGCCGGACAGATAGGTTCGGAATTAACACTTAAGTTGCGAGGCCTTTATGGAAACAATAATGTAATTGCAGGTGTAATGGAATTAAAGGCTGCTGAAAAGCTTGACGGGGAAGGGCCCCTGGAAATAGTCGATGTGCTTGACCGCCAGGGGCTGGTGACGGTTGTAAGGAAGCACGGTATTGATTCAATCATTAATATGGCCGCCATTCTGTCAGCTACCGGTGAAAAAAATCCGATGCTGGCATGGGATGTGAATATGAACGGGCTGATAAATGTTCTTGAAGTGGCACGGGAATTTAAAATGAAGCAGGTATTAGTACCAAGTTCAATTGCAGTTTTTGGTCCATCCAGTCCGGCTGACCATACTCCTCAGGAAACTATCCTTAAGCCTGCTACTATTTATGGGATAACAAAAGTAGCAGGCGAGCTTCTTGGTGATTACTATGTTAAAAGATATGGCCTGGATGTAAGGGGTCTGAGATATCCCGGAATCATCAGCCATATGACACTTCCCGGGGGAGGTGCTACCGACTATGCTGTTGAGATTTATTATGAGGCAGTAAAAAACAAAAGGTATACCTGTTTTGTCAATAAGGATACCCGCCTGCCCATGATGTACATGCCCGACTGCCTTAAGTCCACCATTGATCTTATGCAGGCAGATTTCAGCAGGCTGGATCATCACTGTGATTATAATGTTGGCGCAATGAGTTTTTCCGCCGGAGAGCTTGCTGCTTCAGTAAAAAAGTATATTCCTGAATTTGAGATAACCTATTCTCCTGACAGCCGCCAGGCAATAGCCGATTCCTGGCCAAATTCAGTGGACGATTCCCTCGCACGCGAAGAATGGGGGTGGGAACCTGATTATGACCTTGATTCCATGACACGGGATATGCTCAGGGCCATAGGCGAAAGACACGATAAAGGGCTTATCTGAATATTAGCCCTCACCCGCAATAAGCACGCTACGGGATATTAAAAATTTACAGCAGCCACTGCGCTGTAAATTTTGTATTTTTACAGTATCCCTTACGGGGTGAATAATGAAATCCCAGCCATCAGTCAATGTCATTATTTAAATAATGAAACTAAAAATCTGATCCATATGCCTGAAAACACTCCACAGCAGGACCTGCGGCAAAACCGGCAGAATGCCCCCCGGGTCCGGTTTGCACCCAGCCCCACCGGACCCCTCCACATTGGCGGGATCCGGACGGCCCTTTTCAACTATCTTTTTGCCAGGAAGAACAATGGCACTTTTATTTTGCGTATTGAGGATACCGACCGGCAGAGATATATACCCGGTACCGAGGAGTATATTATCGAATCACTCCGGTGGTGCGGCATTGAAATAGATGAAGGGGTCCCGGCAGGCGGCCCTTATGCCCCTTACAGGCAATCTGAGCGAAAAGATATTTACCGGCGTTATGCCATGGAACTTATTAATAGCGGGCATTCCTACATTGCCTTTGACCGCCCTGAAGAACTCGATAAGCTCCGCAAAGAAAAGGAACAGGAAGGCAAGGTCTTTCAGTATGACCATACAGTACGCGAGGGCTTAAATAATTCACTCAACCTTTCATCAACAGAGGTTGAAAAGATGCTTGCAGGGAACGTGCCTCATGTCATAAGGTTCAGGATGCCTGAAAACAGGGAGATTGTTATCAACGATATTATCAGGGGGGAGGTACGGGTCAATACCTCCACTCTTGACGACAAGGTATTGTTCAAGGCCGATGGCATGCCCACATACCATCTGGCCAATGTTACCGATGATTACCTTATGAAAATAACGCATGTGATCAGGGGAGAGGAATGGCTGCCTTCACTTCCACTGCATGTATTGCTTTATGAAGCTTTCGGGTGGAGTGATACAATGCCTGAATTCGCCCATCTTCCCCTGTTGCTTAAACCCGGCGGCCAGGGCAAACTGAGCAAAAGGGATGGAGACAAACTTGGCTTTCCTGTTTTCCCCCTTGACTGGAAGGATCCGTCAACCGGTGAGATATCATCGGGTTACCGCGAGTCCGGGTATCTGCCTGAAGCATTCATAAACCTTCTTGCCCTGCTTGGCTGGAACCCGGGTACAGATCAGGAGATATTCACCATGGAAGAGCTGATCAGAAACTTTTCCCTGGAAAGGGTTCACCACTCGGGGGCACGTTTTGATCCGGAGAAGGCCAGGTGGTTCAATCATCAGTACCTTATTGCAGAGGATGACTCCCGGCTGGCAGAAGACCTCAGGATGATTATCCTGGAAAAGGGGTTTGATGCCGATACCGAAAAGCTTAAGAGGATATGTTCACTGGTAAAGGAAAGGACCGCCTTTGTACATGAGATATGGGAGCAGGCTTCCTTTTTCTTTGAAAGGCCGCAATCGTATGATGAAAAGGTGATAATGAAAAAATGGAAGGAATCAACACCCGAATTACTGGCTAATATTGCCCGGCTGCTTGAAAAGACCGAACCTTTTGATGCCGAAAGGCTGGGCTTTGAGGTTAAATCATACCTGGAAAAAGAAGGCATAGGAACCGGAAATGCCATGATTCCACTCAGGCTTGCCCTTGTAGGAGAAGGCAAAGGCCCTGATCTGTTCAGCATACTTGAGTTACTGGGCAGGGAAGAAAGTATAGCACGGATAAAACTGGCCACAGAAAGAATCAAAGCCTGACGCCGTATTTTCCGTATTTCATTTCCTGCATGCTTTTTAAAATCTCGGGCAAGGCACCTGGCCTATGCCCCTGATATCGGAAACAAGTTTGCCGAATCTGTAATGTACTGCAATTTCATGAGCCCCGCCCGTTGTCTGCAGCATATTCGAAATGGTCATGTCATAACTGTAGCTGAGTAAAAACTGGTCAAAGCTTACTCCGGCAGAAACCACAATTGCATCACGGTTCCATGAACCGCTGCCGGCGGGCATGCCTCTGTACCAGACACCAATCCTGAAAGGTTCCCTGAAATAGTAAGCTCCCAGGTCAAGCTGGTCGATAGAGGACTGGCGTTTGTACTGATAGGCCAGTGAAACTGACTGATCGTCCCTGTTGCGGTACTGGCCGGGAATCTTAAATGTCATGCCTCCGAAGGACGTTAACTTTATCGGCATATACCCCGGATCCCCGGCAAGGTCTGAATTCAGCTGCATTAGATGATCTATCCCGGCTCCGATCCATAGATTTTCCGTAAATACCAGGACAGAGGTGCTGAAGTTCATCTGCCCCCTGTTCAATTCAGGAGGGGCCTGGATGCTGGTGGGAAGTATCTGGTCACCATAGAACTGGTCAGCAAATGTCAGCTTGTCAAAATTTATTCTTCTTTGATAATAGTAAGTCTGCAATCCAGGTTGAATAAACAGTTTTTTTCCGCCTTTTATGCGGTATGAATAGCTTAATCCGGCCTTGGTCGAGGTAATTTTACTGCCGCCTGCATTATCGTGGAGAAAGCTTAAACCAATTCCGCTGTTGTATTTATCAACATATTGATCGTATGAAACGGCGGATGTGACAAAGCGACCCGATAGCCTTGGCCACTGGTCCCGGTAATTCAGGACCAGCCTGCCTTCATTTGCCGATCCGGCCATTGAAGGGCCCAGGAACATAGGTGCTGAATAGAACTGTGAGAACTGGACATCCTGCGGAAAAGCCGGCTGGCCGGCCAGGAATAATGCCAGGACCGAGCAGGTAATTAAAATTACCACGCCAGAGTACGATTTTTTTATATTTTTATGTTTCATTTTTGCTTTATATCAGTTGATCAGAATCGGGATCTGATTTCAGTCTCTCCTCATAAGCAGGAAATCGCCTGTTTCTCTTATCTTTTCACCACTGTTGAGTACTCCCGTTACCCGGTATATGTAAACATCTTCCGATGCAGGTTGTTCCCTGTAATAACCATCCCAGCCAACGTCAATGTCATTGCTTTCAAAAAGCAGGACTCCCCAGCGGTTGTAAATTTCCAGCTTGTAATTATCTATATTGCCATTTAAGATTATTGGATAAAATACATGATTGCTGAAATCATGCCGGTTATATCTGCCTCCTCCTGATCCCGCCGGGTTTGGTGTAAATGCTGAAGGAAAATTAATCCTGGTGGTTTTGGTGACACTGACGGTTTCACGATACTCTGATAAGTCATAGCAGCCTTCGGCCGACCATACTGCAAGCCTTACCAGGAATGAGCCCTCGTTCTGGTAGGTGTGAACCGGGCTGAACTCATCAGATGAATTGCCATCGCCAAAATCCCAAAGGTATTGGCTGCTGTTTGTTGAATAGTTGAAGGTTCTCAATTCTCCTTCGGGTATAAAAAGCCTGGTTGGTGCAAGCTCAAAGGTTGATACGGGAGGCTCATGAACGGTTATTATCCTTTCACTAACAACATCCTGTCCGTCCGGCCCCGTAACATACAGGCGCGTAAAATACCTGCCTGGTTTTTCATATGTATATACGGGGTTCTCTTCCAGTATTGTAATCCCGTCCTCACCCAGTTCCCACCGGTAAGGATAATCTTCGGTTGTTGTTTTGGTGAACCTCACCTGAAGGGGAGGACATCCTTCGGTCTGGCTGACCGTGAAGCTTGCCGTTGGCTGGCGGTAATAGGTAATCCTGACGTCATCCGAGGAGATGCAGCCGTCAATATTTACTGACCAGATAAAGGTGTTCACCCCTTCGTGCAGTCCTTCAACGCTTGTTTCATGAGAACCCGGAGAGGCTATCGTCCCCCCTCCGGCGTCAGTGTTCCAGATGCCGGTTCCCCTTGCCGGAATGTTAGCCGACAGATATGCCTGGCTGGTGTAAACTATCTGGTCAGGACCTGCGTAAACATCAGTCCTGTTATTCCTGACCTCCACACGGTCTGACAGTGAACAACTGTTGTTGGTAATGGTCCACTGCAGTATATTGGTTCCCTGGCCAAGCTCCCTTATTGTGGTATTATACCGGGATGGATCATCAAAGCTGCCCGTTCCGCTTACCAGGCCCCACCGCCCGGTGCCAACAGCCGGCATATTCCCGTTTAGCGGAGTGGAATTGCCGCACACAGCTATATTAACTCCTGCATCAGGAATTGTTGGCCTGTCGTTCCTGATCACCACATCACTCGTTGATATACAGTTTTCCCTGGTAATGGTCCACCGCAATATATTATTGCCGCGGGAGAGCCCTTCAACCCCCGAGTTGTAGAGGCCGGCATCAGTAAATGAACCCGAACCGCTTATAACACTCCAGGTGCCACTTCCCTGTACGGGAATATTACCTTCCAGTGTGGTGTTATCTTCACATATTGTCCGGTCTGCTCCGGCTGCAGCAATCGTAGGTTTATTGTTCTGCAGTATTACTTCGCTGTACGCAGAGCATTGTCCGTTAGTGACTGTCCATCTGAGTATGTTCTCACCGGGGGCCAGACCGCTGACAGGGGTGGTGTTGTTATAGGCGTTATCAATGACTCCTGCTCCCTTTATAATGCTCCAGGTACCCTGCCCTTCCTCAGGCAGGCTGGCCGAAAGCAAGGCTGAATCTTCACACAGCACCTGGTCTGCACCAGCGAAGGTATCAAAAGGCTGGTTATTTCTTATTACAACCTCATCTACTGAAATGCAGCCTTCATTTTCAACCGTCCACCTGTATGTATTCGATCCTGTTCTTATTGAATTGACCATGGTATTATGCATATGCTCATTGGCAAATTCTCCCGAGCCATTCACTACCGACCATCTGCCGGATCCTATGACGGGCTGCCTTGCCTGCAGCTGAATGTTATCGGTGCATAAGGACTGGTCAGCGCCGGCGTAGGCGTTACTGGGACTGTCATTGCGGACAGTGATCTCATCCCAGGATACGCACCTGTTATTGGTGACGGTCCACCGCAAAACATTATTTCCCCTGTCAAGATTTGTCACCCTGGTATTCGAACTGTTCGGACTCTCAAATGTGGCTGATCCTGATCCTCCTCTTACCGACCATTGTCCGGCCCCGTTACCCGGGTTATTGGCATTCAGGATCAGTTCATTATCACAGGTAATAACATCTCTCCCCGCATCAGCCTGAATGAAATCAAAGCTCACCACTATTTCGTCGTAGCTTACGCATCCCTGGTTTCCGATTGTCCACCGGAAAACATTCTTTCCCTGAGCCAGGCCCCTCACCATGGTATTTGCACTGAGAGGATCGTCGAATATTCCCGAACCGTTTATGACGGTCCACTGCCCTGTTTCGCCCACTGCAATATTTGGCTGGTTGGCATTGAGCTCCGCAGAATTTTCGCATACGTTCATGTTATAACCGGCATCCGCTGTTGTCGGCCTGTAATTGGTTATGGTCACCTGGTCTGAAAGTTTGCACTGGTTCCGGGTGATGGTGTACTGAAGGATATTTTCACCATTGGCCAGTGAACTGACAAAATTTCCCTCGAATGAACCTGCACCGCTCAGCACGCTCCACTCCCCGTTGCCTATGGTAGGCGTATTGGGGAACAGTTCGGCAGTGCCGTCGCAGGTTGACTGACCGGGGCCGGCATCGGGGGTTGTAGGGATATCATTGGTGATAATTACCGTATTGGATGAGACACAGTTTTCATGGGAGACAGTCCACCTGAAAATATTATTGCCCTGTGCGAGCCCGCTGACCTGGCTGTTGTAAAGGGTGTTGTTTGCTATCTGGGCCGATCCTCCTTCGATTGTCCATATACCTGATCCTATAACAGGCTGGTTCCCGGCAAGAGTATAGGAGTCTGAGCACAATGCCCTGTTTGAACCTGCAGAGGCTGCCGAAGGTGTGTTATTTATTATAGTTACCTCATCAAAATATTCGGTCGATCCAATGGTGACGCTCCAACGCAAAACATTGACCCCCTGTCCCAGGTCATAAACCCTGGTGTCTGCCTGCTCGTTATTCTCAAACCTTGCCGACCCCTGCCTCAGTGTCCATATACCAAACCCAAAAGGAGGCTCTGATGCGTTAAGCCTTGTCTCATTACCGCATAAGGTCTGATCCTCTCCCGCATAGATGGATTCCAGGGCCCCGTTGTTGATTGTCACATCACTGGCCGACGAGCAACCCTGGTTTGTAATGGTCCATCTCAGAACGTTTGGCCCGGGCGCCAGGTCAGTTACAGTTGCATCATGAAGAGCCGTGTTGCTGAATGCTGCTGAACCATTCATAACCGACCACAGGCCTGTGCCGATCATCGGCTCGTTGGCCTCAAGCTGTGCGTGGTTTATCGATATTTCCTGGTCGGGTCCTGCATTTGCAGGGGTAGGCATATTGTTAACAAGTATTACATTATCGGTGAAAACGCACCCGCTTTTGATAATAGTCCACATCACTTCGTTTTCTCCCGTTGCCAATCCCGACACTCTTGTGTCATGTTCGCTTCTCTCCATGAAAGTGGCTGCTCCCCTGATGACAGACCATTCTCCCGTGGCACCCTCCGGCGGGACAGTGGCGTTAAGGGTGGTTCGGGAATCACACAGTACCTGGTCGGCTCCGGCGGTAATATCGATTTCACGGTTATTCACCGTTATGGTATCGCCAATCGAGCAGGCGTAGTTATCCACCACCCATGCGATCCTGTTAATACCTTTATCCAGATTATAAACCCGTGTTACAGGATCGCTGCTGTCATCAAAAGCTCCCTGCCCTGATATTATCTTCCAGTCTCCAACTCCCGCAGCAGGTGAAGAAGCGTTGAGAAATGCCTCTCCATTGCACGTGGAAATATCACCTCCCGCATTTATACCCTGAGGCCTGTGATTGGTAATGATGACCGAAGCGCGGCTTATACAGCCGTTTTTGGTTATTGTCCAGTAGAGCTCGTTATCTCCCTGGTTAAAATTCCTTGCACTGGTAAGATGGTAGCCTGCATTTTCAAATGATGCACCACCACCGGCAACGCTCCACAGGCCGCTTGATCCGGCCGGAGGCTGGGAACCTGCGAGGTTTATCTCCTCATTGCAGATAACCCTGTTGGAACCGGCATTTACCAGCACCCTGTTGTTATTTACCCTTACGGTATCTGAAATAAAACACGCATCGAGGGTTACATTATAGGCGAACACATTTTCACCCATTGCAAGTGAGCTTACCAAAGGATCACTTGCATTCCTGTCGCTGAAAACGGCATAGCCGGAAACAGTTTCCCATATGGCGGTTCCGCCTGCCGGCACCGGGCTGCCGGAGAGAGCTGACTGGTCTGTGCACAGCTGCTGATCATCGCCGGCATATATAACCGGGGGCGCGAAAACGGTCAGGATATGGTCGTCTGACCAGCCTCCCGTTCCACAACTGTTCTCTGCCCGCACCCGAACAACCTGGTCTCCCTGGGCAGCTTCGGGAGAGAATTTCACTTTTATGCTTCTGGATCCTTCTCCCTGAACAATTGAAGCACCGGCCGGAATCTGCCACAGGTATGCGGTGGCATTTGCTATGGCTGGTACCTCAAAGATCACCTCTTCCTGTCCGCGGCAAACCTGGCTGTTTGATGCTGTTGCCATGATCTGTCCCGCATTTTCAGGCAGATTGTCGACCGAGACATAATGGTCGCCGGAAACCGGCCCCTCCCCGCAGCCGTTCGCCCCGCGGACCCTTATTGCACCACTTTGTGCACCGGGGTGGAAATCGACCACTATGGACCGGGTATTTGCACCTCCCGCCACCACTGCACCGGGGGGCAATTCCCATATATAATGAGTGGCCCCGGTTACGGCAGGTATGCTGAAGGGTACATTGGTGCTCCCCTGGCATACACTCAGGGCTCCGCTGACCGGACCGGGTGCCGCAGGCAGGCTGGTCACGGCCAGGGTTACCGAGCCGTGCATCACGGACTGGCATCCGTTCGGGCTGGCAGCGGTAACGGTATATATTCCCGGTGCTGTTATAAGACCGAAATCAATCAGGTCGCCTGTTCCTGTCGCATTACCTGCAATGATCGAACCATCCAGCCACAGGGTATATTCGATTGCGGTGGTTGAGCCGGAAAGGCCCACACTCACGCCATTGGCATTTTCACAGAAAATACCCCCACCTGTAACATCATATTTTACAGGTATTTCATTAATTATCAGGGTTACCTGTGCCCGTTCGCTTTCACAGCCATGACTATTGGTTTGTGATACGTAGTAGTGGTGGGCCCCTGCAACAGATGCGGCGGGAGTGAATTCATTTCCGCTGTAAAGGGGAATGAATGAGCTGTTGCTTCCATACCATTTTATGTTGCTGCCTGTAGCGGCAAAAGCAGGATTTTGTTCTCCATGGCATGCTTCAAGTGGTGTCTGGCTGATTGCCGGGGGTGCCGGCACCGGTCTTATAACAAGACTTACCTGCGACAATTCACTTTCACAGCCATATGCATCAGTCTGGCTGATATAGTAATCATATGTGCCGGGTGCCGATACCAGGGCATCGGGGGTATATGCCGGGCCAGTGGCCAGCAGTGTGCCTGTGGGGCTATCATACCACCTGATATTGCTGCCATCGGCGGTCAGTTGGGGATTGGGACTGCCCTGGCAGATCTCACCGCCGGTACCTGAAGGCGACTGTGGCAGATCTCTTACCGTATATGCTACCTGGTTAAAGGGGCTTTCACATCCGTTGGTCCCGGTCTGGGTGGCATAATAGTAGTAGCTGCCCGGTGCGGTCTGATCGGGTGTATAGCTGCTTCCGGAGTGGATAAGATTATCCGGGTGGAGGCTGCTGTTATCATACCAGCGGATATTGCTGCCTGTGGCTTCGAGTGTCCCGGGCGCTGCTCCAAAACAGACAAAGATATCATCTGCTGCAGGCTGCGAAGCCGGTTCCGTGTCGCTGCCGACAGTCACCGGTAGTGTTGCAGTGCAGCCAGTGGATACCCGGGTAACCTCAAGTGTATATGTTCCCGGGTCACTGACATAGACCGTCCTTGTATCAGCAACAGGAATGCTGCCCGGACCAATCCACCGGTAGCTTACATTGGCGGTGGTGGAGTTGCCTTCCAGCCTGACCGAAGTGGTGCTGCAGGTCAGGGTAAGGTTTCCCGGTTCGATATGGATATGGGGCGGCTGGATATCCTGAATGACCTCTACCCTGCGGAAGTCGGTACAGCCCGTTGCGGGATGGGTTGCCGTTACCGTGTACCAGCCGGGAAAGCTTACTCTTGGCTGGCTTGAGTTATAGTTTACAATGGGATGGTTATCGTCGCTTGTCCACATAAATGTAGCACCGGCAGTATTTGAACCGGCCGACAGAATGACCTGGATCCTGTCGCAGGTGAGTTTTGGGGGGTTTTTATCGGCCGAAATATGCGGCAACTCCATGTTTCCGGTCACGGTCACCTGTTTCTCAGACCAGCAGGAATTTGAGTTTTTGATTACCCTCAGGGTATAAACTCCCGGTGATGTCACAACCGGGTTCTGCACATTCTCATCGCCGGGCCGTATGGTGCCTCCCGCAACGGTTGTCCATAGCCATTCGACATCACTGGTGCCCGATGTGATTGTGCTTCTCAGCTGAACCTCGCCGGCAAGGCAGGTGAACTGATCCGGCTCCGCTATGGTAAATGTGGCGGTGGTGGTATCCTCCTCCACTGTTACCGATGCCTGGTTTGTGCATCCCGTAAGAGGGTTGGTTACTGTAATTACATAGGTTCCCGGTGCATCAACTACCGGATTATAACTGTCTTCGCCGGACCATATATTTCCGCCAGCTGTCGACCATTCAAAAAGGTGCGACCCGTCGACAGGCCTTCCGTAAAGCTCTACGGAACTTGCCTGGCAGGTCAGGCTGCCGGGGAAATTATCAATATCTATCAGGGGTATGTCTCCTGTTTGTCCTACTGTTACAGATGCTGTGGAGGGGCACCCGGTAACAGGGTGATGCACCGTAAGGAAATACTCCCCCGGAGCATTTACGGTAACATTCATCTGGTACCTGTCGGAGATGATGTTCCCGCCCACCGTTGTCCAGGCAGGATCGATACCCAGGGCGGAGCTGCCGGCAAGGCCAAGCGAAACCGTTGCACAGCTAAGAAGGTATGGTCCTCCGGTAATCTCAACAGCGGCAACATCGCTGTTCCGGGTCACCTCAATGGAATTGAAATTTGTGCAGCCATTTGCCCGGTCTGTTACCGTTACTAAATATGTGCCGGGCTGATTTACACTTGCAGTCGGGGTTTCACCATAAAGGATGGTACCACCCGATGTGGTGGTCCACAGGTAATCGACATTATCAGGAAGTGGCGAAACCTTCAGATCAGTCCACAATTTATCACACGTAAGCTCCTGCGGAGCGATGATCTGGGGCTGTTGTGGAGGTATCTTGTTCTCGCCAACGGTAACAGTTGCAGAAGCCTTGCAGCCATTAAGGGGATCGGTAACGGTAAGCATATATTCGCCCTGCTGATCTACAAGGGGATGTTCTGTAGTGGGATTTTCAATGTTACCCGGACCATCCCACTGGTATAAAGCCCCGGTGGTGGTACTGGTGCCGTAAAGCGGCGTCCGGATATTGACGCAGCTAAGGGGAGCAGGAGAAGTATTAACGGCAATATGGGGAACAGTTTTGTTCTCTGCCACAAAAACGCTGCCCTGGGCGGTACACCCGTTATCCTGATCGGTAACAGTAAGGTTGTAGGTCCCCCCGGAAGAGACTATCACTCTTTTATTTTCTGTCGATCCGCTTATTTGTCCGCCGCTGCCCGCCGTCCACTGGTAGCTGAAGGTGCCAGCGGAAAGTTCAGGGGTGATCTCGATGGTCTGGTTTTCACAGGTAACCGGTCCGGGTACATTGAACGAGATTATCCGGGGATCTTCAAGGTTGCTTCCAACTACTATATCGCTACTTGTGCTGCAGCCGGTCACAGGATGCCAGGCTGTAAGAGTATATGTTCCCGGAAGGTATACCGTGGGTTCTGTGTCGTCATCATTTTCTATTGAACCCGGGCCTGTCCACAGCAGATCCGAACCGGCCGGCTCTACTGTAGCGCTGAGCCGGATGCCGTCTGACTGGTTATTGCAGGTTATCTCCGGGGGCAATCCCGCTGCAAAGGTGATCGCCGGGGCAGCTGAAAGCAGGGTTACCTGTGCCTGGGCGCTGATCTCGCAGCCTGTTTGCGGATGGGCGGCATAGACGGTATAGGTTGCTGCCGCTTCTACAGATATTGTCTCATGCAAGGGATCGCCGAGTATTGTTCCTCCCGGACCCTCTTCCCACCGGAAAGTGGTGCCGGGGGTTGATGAGGCGGCTCTAAGAATGGTTGTGTTATTACTGCAGCTTAAATTATCGAAAGGAAGGATTTCCAGGCCGGCCGGAGTATCTGTCACCTGCACCACCGTCACATTCCTTGTGGCGGGACAGCCATTGCTGTTGCCTGTGGCGGTAAGGGTATATGTACCCGGGGCATTGACAAAAGGATTGGGAGACTGGGGGTTGCTGATCTGGGCGCCCGACGGGCCTGTCCAAAGAAGCGAGGCATCTGCTGCATTGCCCGAAAGCTGTACCTGCTGGCGGCTGCAGGTAAGGCTCTGGGGATTGTTATTGAAATTCACTATGACCGGGGCACTTTTGTTTTCAGTCACCTGGACGACAGCCTGTGAGATACATCCGTTGACGGGATGAGTTGCAGTTGCCGTGTAGCTGCCGGCTGCAGTAACCGAGGGAGTGGCTGTATTGCCTCCCGATGATATTGTCCCGTCTGCGGTAGACCAGCTCCAGGCCACATCTGCTGTTGGCGATGAACCCATGAGGGTAACAGATGTGAGAGTACAGGTTAAAGTCCCGGGAACAGCTATGGATACACCGGGAACAGTTTTATTTTCATTGATCCCGATACTTTCCTCACCCGTGCAGTGATTGTTCTGGTCTGTAATTCTAAGGGTATATGTCCCCCCTGTTGTTACGGTAAGGGCTGGGCCGGTCTGGCTCATAAGCTGTCCCTGGGGGCTAAACCACTGGTATTTGGGATCCGATGCATCAGTCCCCGACCCAACTGTAACCGACAGGTTGCTGCAGGTGATATCACCGGGTGCATCAGGGAAGAATACAGACGGCACGGCAATATCTTCAATAACATTAACCGATGCCTCTGCGGGACACCCGCTTTCAGGATGAGTGATTGTCAGTTTGTATACCCCCGGCTCATTCACCCATGGTGCCGTAATAGTTGATCCTGAAACTATTCCCGGTCCCGTCCACAGCAATGAAGCTCCCGTTACCGTTGTGCTGCCCTGCAGCTGCACCTGTGTATCGGTGCAATTTATAGTTCCCGGATTTTGATTGACCCATATATCTGGTACCCTTTGATCATTTATAACCTCCACGGGTTTTTCGGCGGTGCAGCCATTCCCACCCGTAACTTTCAGTGTATAGATACCCGCTGAATAAACTGTTGGTGCCGAAGATCCCGTATTATCGATTATACCGGTTGCCGAGGTCCATTCGAAGTGGGCAAAAGTTCCCGGAAGGGCCGGGTCGGTCGAAAGCACCACGTTATCATTTATACACGATATATTGCCCGAAACAAGAATTTGCATGGCTGAAAGATCCGGGCTGTCAGTATCTTCCTGAATAAATATGCTGACCGGATCGGAGGTGCAGGAAGTTTCAACATTGGTGGCAATCACGGTATAGTGTCCTCCGCGGTTGATTGTCACTTTATCAGGTGCCGGCACCGATAAGATGTTTCCTCCCTCGGATGCCTGCCACTGGTAGGTGACCGGATAAGTGCTGCTGGTTGATGCTGTGAGTGTCATCTCCTGTGTATTACAGGTGATCATGCCTGCAGGTTTTGAGATAATTATTCCTTCCGGTGCTGCAGTATTTCTGGCAAGGGATATTTCACCCTTAGCGGAACATCCGTTTGCGGTTGCTGTTACCCGGTATGTTCCGGGCATATCAACCTGGGGGTTATGGATATTGGCGTCACCTGTTATCCTTCCGCCGCCATGAGCCGTCCATGCCCATGCCACAACCGGAGTGGAGGAGGTTGCCGACAGGGTGACGGGATCGCCCGAACAGTCCAGTTCCCCGGAAGGGTCATTTATAACAAGGCCGGGGATGGCATTTACAGTCACCAGCAATTCTGAAGGTTCGCCTGTCCCGCAGTTGTTCGAGGGAGTAACCCTTACATATCCCGAAGAGCTGCCTTTGGAAAAGGCCACTATGATCCTTCTTTCAGTATCGCTGTTCACGAACCCGGTGATTGACGCACCCGGGGGCAGCTCCCAGAGGTAAGAAGTGGCATGATTCACCGTGGGGGTGCTGTAACTGATGTTCATGTCGCCTTCACAAAGTTCCGTGATTCCCGTTACCGGGCCGGCCGCACCAGGGAGGGGGCGGACAGTTATTTCCTTCATTGGGGAAGCAGGGCCCGTTCCGCAGTCATTTTCACCCTTCACCGATATGGTGACAATTCCCGCATCCCTCGGGAACATCACGTTAATTGTGTTTGTTGTCTCACCCCCTGTAATGGTTGTTTCCGGTGGGAGGCTCCAGACATAATTGTCTGCTCTCGCGATTTCGGGAACAAAAAGTGTTACCGGGGTATCAGGGCATGTCGATGACGGACCTGTTACCGACTGCGCAGGTGCCGGCAGCCTGTTTTTGGTTATGATTGCCGATCCTGGCATCAGTATAGAGCAGAGGGAAGCTGCATTCCTTGCCAGCACCGTGTATGTATTTGTGCCGTCATGATTCTGCTTGCCGAAGGAAACCGGGCTGCCGGTGCCGCTTTCCGTTTGCCCGGTGCTGGCCCCGTTCCTTAGCAGTTCATATATAACCCCTGTTTCCGAACCCGTCAGTCCAACTGCCACTCCATCAGCGCCTTCACAAAATTCTCCGCCGCCTTCAATGGCAAAAATCTGTGGCAGCAGGTTTACGTTGATGGTTGCATTATCCGTGGTTGCACATCCTGTAACCGGATTGGTGCCGGTAACATGGTATGTGGAGGTATTTAAAGGTGTTACCGTTATGTTCTCTGTTATCTCCCCTGTGCTCCAGAGATAATCGATGCCTGCCGTTCCGGTAACGGAAAGCTCAACGCTTCCGCCTGCACATATTTCGTAACTGGTTGCCTCTGCATTGACCATCGGAGCGGGATTGACATTTACCGTCACCTGGTCGATTGAGCTGCAGCCATGCTGAGTGGTGACTGTAAGTTTATAAGTGGTGGTTTCGTCGGGCTGAGCCACCGGGTTGGATATGGCAGGATCGGAAAGACTTCCGTCAAGGGGCGACCAGCTATACTGGTAACCTGGTACCTGGACTACATTATTAAGTAGGACGGATTCTCCCCGGCAAATCGTTTTATCGCTTCCGGCGTATGCACCGGGAAGCGGATGAACAACAACTTCCACATCTTCGGTCACCGAACAGCCGAATCCATCGGTTATGGTAACGCTGTAGGTAGTTGAAACCGTGGGTGTGGCCAAAGGGTCGGCTATCTGGTGGTTGTTAAGGGTGGCCGAAGGCTGCCACAGGTATGAGTCGCCCCCGCTGGCATTGAGTTGTGCAGATTCACCCAGGCAGATAGGTGCTACAGGATCGACAAGTCCGCCTGGAAAAGACTTCATTTCCACCGTCAGGCTTCCCATCAGGCACGGAACCCCGTCCTTAATTGCAATTACTTCATAATCACCGGCTGTCATATTGGGCCATTCAATTTCTTTACCGGTACCCGCCCATGTCCCGATAGGGTTATTAATATTGCGGAATACCCTGTAATTGACTCCTGATTGTGAGCCCGAAAGAGTTAATGTTACACCGTTTTCACCCTGGCAGTAATAGCTCTTAGAAGAGCTCAGGCTGAATTTATTGATCTGGGTTACTGTAACAGAACCATTCATAAGGCTCTGGCAGATACCATCAAGAGCAATGACTCTGTAGGTTCCGGCAGTACCTGTTGCCCACTGAAGGGGACCTGTGCTGCTTGTCTGTTCAGTCCCTGCCACAGGAGTTCCTCCCCTTGTAAGCTGATAGGTCACCCCTGATTCTGAACCATCAAGGATAAGTGTAGCCTGGTCGCCTGAGCCCTGGCAGAATGCAGGGTTTTGGGATGATAAAGTGAAGGTCAGAGGCAGAGGCAGTTCATTTAAGATTACCTCTCCGTTCATTGTCTCCTGGCAGCCGGCTGAGTTTGTTGCCACAACATGATAACTGCCATCAAGTTTAACATTCCAGGTCAGGGGACTGCCTGTTCCTGACTGGGCAAGACCAATGTGTTCGGCAGGTGAAGTACCCTGATAAAGCTGGTATAATATTCCAGAATCCGAACCTGACAGACGTAGCGGCACAGTAGTGCCGGAACAAAAATCGGTACCTGCAGGTGCTTCCAGATCGTATACAGCAGGAAGAGGCTCCAGTACGGCATTGACAATACCATCCATCGGTATTTCGCAGTTACTTTCAGGAAGGTTCATTATGGCAACTGCCCTGTAGCTGCCTGTCTGGGTAACGGTCCATTCAATAGTACTTCCGGTGCCTTGTTCTTCAGAGCCGGGGAGTATAGCACCATTCAGTTCAAGGAAATAGGTATAGTCTGTATGTGAGCCCGATAATCTCAATATCAGCTCCTCATCTCCCTCACAGAAAGTTTCAGGGGCCGTTAACGTATAAACGGGTGCGATAACGCGAATAACCTTGATATAATAATTATGCCCCCCCAGGTTCCAGCGGTACCAGTTCTCTTCAACCGAAATATTGGTGACGGTGGTTGCCTGGGTGGTGGAACCGAATGTGCCGCTACCTATTCCGTTATGGACGCTCCAGGTTCCGTTTCCGGATGGAGAACCATCATTTGCAATAAAGTACGAATCGGCGCAGATGGTAACAACCCTGTTCCAGGCAGGTTCCTGGGCCCATGCCGAATTAATGCAAACAACGAAAAGTGCAAGCAGGATAACCCTTTTGCACAGCATTTTAATTAATGCCGCCACCTTGAAATCACGCACCATAGAGTAGAGTTGCAAAAAACTTAATGTTGTTTTCTTTTATTTTTGTTATCGTCTACGGAAACAGCGGGCTATTTGTTCCATATTAACGGTGATCCATATCACTCAAAAGGCTAATGGTCTGGTGAAGAACAGATTTTAATGCCTATCTCTTTTCTTCGGAAATTGCCGCCTGCTGACCTGAACCTGACTCCCCGTGCTGCAAGGATTTGTTTCAGGATGTATCCATGCAAATGTAACATCCGGAATATCAGACAGAATGTTGCGATAACAGATGTGGCATCTGATATTTTTTCTTTTTATGTTTATTTGAGAGGCTTTATTTCTTCATGAAGAAGAAAAAACAATTTTTTTTTTGTTGAATTATTATTGTTTGTATATTTAACAAAAAACGCTTTTTTCAATAAAACTTATCATCAACTATCCGAATCCTATATGTTGATCCACATTTTATAACTTCAGAAAATATGACTTTTACCGAAACACCACTCAGAGGATCCTATATTATTGATATTGTTAAAATGGAAGACGAAAGGGGCTTTTTCGGACGTTCCTTTTGCCGCCGTGAAATGGAAGAGCATGGGCTGAACGGTGAGATAATGCAGGCAAATACATCTTTTTCCCATAAAAGGGGAACTCTGAGGGGACTGCATTATCAGGTTGCTCCCTACCAGGAATCTAAACTGATCAGATGTGTAAGAGGGGCCATTTACGATGTAATAATTGATCTCAGGCCCGGATCACCCACTTTCAGGCAATGGACCTCGGTGGAGCTGAGCCAGGAAAATTACAGGATGTTTTATATTCCGGAAGGTTTTGCACATGGTTATATGGCCCTTACCGACAATGTCGAGGTTTATTATAATGTTTCCGCCTTTTACA
This sequence comes from Bacteroidales bacterium, assembly GCA_007135095.1. Taxonomy (GTDB): domain Bacteria; phylum Bacteroidota; class Bacteroidia; order Bacteroidales; family PUMT01; genus PXAP01. Next base: position 40,015 of record SLJO01000022.1, read on the forward strand.
CACCGGGAGCCGAAAAGGGTATCCGGTGGGATGATCCCGCTTTTAAGATCAGCTGGCCCCTTGAACCTATGGTAATATCGGAAAAGGACCGGCAGCATCCTGATTTTATTTTTGACCGGGTCGAATAAACAGAGGGCCGGCTATGTTTCAAAATTATGATCGGGCGCTTGTGATTTTTTTTGCCTGTATGAAAGGTGAGGAATTGATACCGCAAAAATGCAGACATCATTCACATTGATTAAGCAGGGCTTAATCTATTTTTACAGGCTGTTAATAAAAAAAAAGGTAAGGGGCTAAACAAACGGGAGGAATATTGTTTAGACAAAAGTAACTATTATGTCAACCAAATAAATTTTATTCTTAATATGAAAGCAGTAATACTTGCAGGTGGATTCGGGACCCGTATTAGTGAAGAAAGCGGGATACGGCCAAAGCCGATGGTCGAAATAGGAAACTATCCAATTATCTGGCATATTATGAAAATCTATTCATTTCATGGTATTAAAGAGTTTATAATATGCTGCGGCTATAAAGGCTATATGATAAAAGAATATTTTTCCAACTATTTTTTACGGGTTTCAGATGTGACCTTTGACCTTGGCACCAATTCGATGGAGGTTCACCGGAATCCGTCGGAATCCTGGAAGATAACACTTGTTGAAACAGGTGAAAAAACCATGACAGGAGGAAGGATTAAAAGGATTGCTCCCTTCCTGGGGAACGATATCTTTTGCCTTACTTACGGGGATGGCGTCAGTGATGCTGATATAAGCGGGTCTATAAAGTTCCATCAGGAACAGGATGCTCTTGTAACTCTTACTGCTGTTCAGCAGCCTGGCCGGTTCGGTGCCTTCGCTCTTGGAAAGGATCAAAATAAGGTAAGCAGTTTCAGGGAAAAGCCCAAAGGTAACGGAATAGACAATGCATGGATCAACGGGGGGTTCTTTGTAGTAGATCCCAGGGCACTTGATTATATAACAGGCGACCACTCGGTATGGGAACGCGAACCACTGGAAATTCTTGCCAAGACCGGCCAGCTTGCTGCATTCAGGCATTATGGCTTCTGGCAGCCTATGGATACTTTAAGAGATAAAAACCTGCTCGAGGATTTATGGCAAAAGGAACAGGCTCCCTGGAAAAAATGGGAATAATTGCCGTACCACATAAACTTTGCCCCGTTTTTATTGTTTAACTGCAGTATTTTATTTAAATTTAGATAGCATTGATTGATTGTTTATTGCTTCTTCGGAATTCCGGCCTGCGTTATCATCCAAATATCAATTATATACATATTGTTAACCCCAACTCCCATTCCTATGATAAAAATCTCCCAAAATCCTGTCCTGCAAGAGGACATGAAATATATTTTCAATAAGTTGTCAGATGACGAAAAGAAAAAATTCGAAAATTCACGGATTCTGATTACCGGCTGCGGTGGATTCCTTGGGTATTATTTTATGCACTTTTTCAATACCTTTTGTGAAAAACTAAAAATTAAAGAGGTAATCGCCCTTGACAACTTCCTTACCGGCACACGCGACTGGCTGGATGAAATGGCAGCGGGAAATGACAGGATAAAACTGCACCATTTTGATATTATCAAGGATGACCCCGGGGTAATACCGGGCATTGAAAACGTTAACCTTATAATACATGCTGCGTCAATAGCTTCCCCGACGTTTTACCGTATTTATCCCCTTGAAACCATCGATGCAAATATTACTGGTTTAAGGCGTCTGCTCGATTACTATTCCGGGAAAAAAATTACCGGTATGCTTTTCTTTTCAAGCAGTGAGATATATGGTGATCCTTTCAAGGAGTTTATTCCAACAAATGAAAGTTACCGGGGCAATGTGCCCACTATGGGTCCAAGGGCCTGCTATGATGAAGCAAAGAGGTTCGGTGAGACTTTATGCTATGTTTTCGGAGAAAAATATGGCTTCCCTGTTTCCATTGCCAGGCCATTTAATAATTATGGCCCGGGCATGAATATTAACGACAAGAGACTCCCGGCAGATTTCGCAAAATGCGTTCTTGAGGGCCGTGATCTGGTTATGTATTCGGATGGTAAGCCAACCCGGACTTTCTGTTATATATCAGACGCAATTTCCGGATACCTCAAGATACTTCTTTATGGTAAAACCGATGTTTTCAATATAGGGATTGACAAACCCGAGGTTTCTGTGCAGGAGTTTGCCGGACTGTTTCGCGAGAATGCAAAAAGGCTTTTTGATTATAAGGGAAAGGTGGAATTTGATGTGCCGGAAGACTTGCATTATATGACTGACAATCCCAACAGGCGCTGTCCGGATATCACAAAAGCAAAAAAAGTTCTTGGGTATGATCCGGGTATTTATGTGGACGAGGGTATTGGCAGGTACCTTGAGTTTTTAAAATTTAATAACGGAGGTCTGATATGATTTCAATATTAGGTTTGGGTTTTGTCGGCCTTACCACCGGCCTTGGTTTTGCCAAAAAAGGGTTCAAAACCTATGGCTTCGATATTTCCGGTGAAAGGCTGAACAGTCTGAAAAACTACCATGTGCCTTTCTTTGAGCCACATTTGCAGGAGGTCCTTCAGGAAACAATGAATCAAACATTCTTTCTTGATACCCCTTTCGCCGAGGCGATCCGGAAAAGCGAGGCAGTTTTTATTTGTGTGGGAACTCCCGAAAATGAAGACGGCAGCGCTAATCTTGAATATCTTCTTGCCGCCATTGAGCAGGTGCTTGATGTTGAAACCGGCAAATTCCAGGTTCTTGTAACAAAATCGACCGTGCCACCTTCTACGCTCAGCAGGGAAGTAATACCTTTTGTAAGGGAGAAACTGAAATCAAATGATAACAGGAAAGTAGGTTTTGCCTCGAACCCCGAGTTTTTGCGCGAGGGTTATTGCTGGGAAGACTTTATTACTCCCGACCGGATTGTGATAGGTATTGAAGACGAACAGTCAAAAAGTATTCTCGATAAGATCTATGAGCCCTTCGGAGCGCCGGTGCATTATGTAAGTTATAATACTTCCGAATTTATCAAATACCTGTCTAACACCCTGCTGTCGACAATGATCAGTTATTCCAACGAGATGTCAATGATTGCAGATGCAATCGGAGGTATCGACGTCCAAAAATCATTCAGGATACTTCATGAAGATAAGCGATGGTACGGTTCACCTGCACCCATGAAAAGCTATGTTTATCCCGGCTGTGGCTACGGAGGTTATTGCCTTCCAAAAGACACATCCGCACTGGTGAGCATGTCAGAAAAAAACGGGTTTAAACCTCAGATGCTTTCAGCAAATATTGATACCAACAGCATCATTAAGAAGCACCTGGTTGATAAAATAGACGGAAAGATTGGATATGATGAGCCAATAGGGATACTTGGCCTCTCCTTTAAGCCTGGTTCGGACGATGTAAGGCTGACTCCATCAGGGGATATAATCGAATTATTACTGAGAAGGGGCTTTACAAATATATATGCATATGATCCTGTGGCCATCGGAGAATTTAAAAAACACTATCCGGGCATCAGGATAACTTATCTTGAATCACTCAAAGAGATCGTTGACAGATGTGAAAACCTGGTTTTGTTGACCGCATGGGATGAATTCAGGGAAAACGAAAAGTTGTTGAAATCAAAGAATTTATTCGATTACAGGTATTCTTTATAAATTACTGATAAATAGTTATGATAATAGTTGATAGTCAGTTACAAAAGAGAGGGCAAGCGGGCAACCCGATCAGGGTTGCCATTATAGGTACCGGTACGATGGGCCTTGGAATGATTAATCAGATTACCCGCTATACTCCCGGCATGAAGGTTGTTGCCTCATATAACCGCACTATTGAGAAGGCGGTAGCAACTTATCAGAAAGCCGGAATTGAGGAATACGTTTTACCCGGGGGAGACCTGAAAAGTGCCATGGAGGCAATGAATTCAGGTAAACCGGTCATCACAAACGATATCGATCTGTTGATTGAGCTCAAAGGCATTGACGTGCTGGTTGAATCAACCGGGACTATTGAGTTTGCAATGAAAACAATCCTAAAGGCCTTTGACCGCGGGATCAGTGTTCTGTCATTCAATGCAGAACTTGATTCAACCTTCGGCCCTCTTTTAAAAAAAATGGCAGAAGAAAAGGGGGTAGGTTACAGCCTGAGTGATGGTGACCAGCCAGGCGTTACCATGAACCTTTACCGGTATATCAAAGGTATGGGTTTTGACCCTCTGCTCTGTGGTAATATTAAAGGCTTGCAGGACCATTACAGGAATCCTGACACACAAAAGGATTTTGCCAGGCAGTGGGGTATGACACCGGAAATGGTTACAAGTTTTGCCGATGGTACAAAAATTTCATTTGAACAATCCTGCACCGCAAATGCAACGGGCATGAAAGTAGCCAAAAGGGGCATGCTTGGTTTCCATTCCTCCGACCATGTCGATGACTTGATTCATCTGTACGATATTGACAGGTTGAAGGAGCTGGGAGGGATTGTAGATTATGTTGTCGGGGCCAGACCATCTCCCGGGGTTTTCATTTATGCTACTACCGAGGATCCCCATTCCATTAAATTTCTAAAATATGGCAAGTTGGGGGATGGGCCCCTGTATAGTTTTTATGTGCCTTATCACTTGTTATTCTTTGATATTGCAAGTTCAATATGCAGGCTGGTGGACTTCAATGACCCGGTAATCGTATCAAGGGCCGGACCTGTTGTTGATGTTGTTGCAGCGGCAAAGGTTGATTTGCAAAGGGGCGATATAATTGATGCTTTGGGAGGCTTTAAAACATATGGAATATGTGAAAACCATGATGTTGCTGTTTCAGAGGGGCTTTTGCCAATGGCGCTCGGCAAAGGTTGGCGGCTGAAAAGAGAGGTAGCCAGGGACGAAGTTTTAAAATATGATGATGTCGAAATTGACGACAATAGTTTTTTAATCAGGATGCTGAAAAAGCAGAATGAGTTGTTCCCTTAAGATTCAGACCAATTTCCTTAATTCGTTTTTAATAAGGCTGTAATAAACCTGACAGCCATGATAATTCAATTGTATTCAAAAACTTTCTGCATGGAATCCGGAAACAGGAAAAATCACTCACACCCTAAACCATTGGTTGCTATATGCATACCAGTGTATAATGGTGAGAAATACATTATAGAAGCACTGGAAAGCATAAATTCACAGACCTATACCAATTATGAATGCCATATAATCAATAATGCAAGTAACGATAAAACCAAGGAACTGGTTGAGCAGTTTATTGAAAACAAAAAACGCTTCAGGCTGCATGATCACAAGGATTTTGTAGATCTGGTAACTAACTGGAACAGAACCGTTGATTATATACCTGCCAAAGCCAGATACTTTAAAGTTGTGCAGGCAGATGATGTTCTTTTCCCTGATTCCGTAGAGACCCATGTTGAACTGATGGAAAGCTACCCCAACGCCGGTATTGCTTCATCATACAGGATGATAGGGACTTACGTATATGGTTACGGAATAGATTATTTCAAGGGAAGTTGTCAAAACGGGAAGGATGTATTATTCAATCATCTCAATGGCAATGCAGAAATTACAGGGTCAGTAACCCAGCTGTTTTTCAGGATCAGCCAGCTGAAAAAAGTACCTGGTTATCCTGAAATTTTTAATCCTGATGATTTCCATGTGGATACACGCCTTGCCTACGAAATGTTCCTTATTTCAGACCTGGCTTTTGCCTTCAGGATCCTGAATTTTACCCGCAGGCATGATGATGCGGCAACAATAACCACGGTTGAAAAGCTCAATACTTCTATACACGCCAGGGAGAGCAGCTTGTACAGGTTTAAGGAGATATTCCCGGAACTGGAAAACCGGTATTTGGATGTTCGCAGAAATTATTCCTACTTTCTGTTAAAAAGTCACCTGAAAAACCGTAAAGAAATACTTGAGTGGCATAACAGGCATCTTAAAAGAAAATTCAGACTGTCAGAATACCTGGCCGGTGCATTCTGGAAAAACAGGTTTGGTGAGAGACTTGCCAAACTTACCGGAAGATAGGGTTTTAGATTTCAAACCTTGCATACAAAAGCTAAGGGATAATAAAAACCAGTCTATAGACCTGCTCCGCGAGGGGGTTCAAGAACGGGTTACAAAATTTTAAAATTAATATTAATGACTGCAGATTTTCCGACACTTGTATTAGCCTTGTACAACAGGAAAGAACCATCGCTGCGTTGTCTGGATTCCCTTTCTGCAGCCATATACCCCAACAGGGATATAAGGCTGATAATAAGCATAGATAATGATGAAGACAAGAACCGGGATGTTCTGGAGCTTGCCGAAAAATATCACTGGAAACATGGTGAAAAGGAGGTGATTTATCACAAGAAGAAACTTGGTGTCAGAGACCATTTTAATTTTTGCGGTGATTTTACCGGGAAATACGGGTCTGTGATTTTCATGGAAGATGATCTTTTTGTCTCCAGGTATTTTTATGATTATGCGTTGCAGGCTCTGGAATTTTATAAAAATGATGAAAATGTCGCAGGGATATCCTTATTTAATAAAACAAGGATCGAGGGATGGAAAAAAATGTTTCCTTTTACACCTCTTGATGACGGCAGGGATAATTATTTTCTCCAGCAGGCATCCAGCGGACAGGTCTGGACAGACAGCGTTTGGAAAGAATATAAAAAGTGGTTTGCAGTTTATGGCAATGAAGACTATGTTAATTCACTACCCCAGATTCCATATACTGTAAAAAGCTGGCCGGGAGACAGGTCCTGGAAGAAATTCTACATTACCTTTATGATCCTGAACAACAAGTATTATGTTTTTCCTCGTATTTCCCTGGTTACCAATTTTGATGACGTGGGAACCAACAGTAAAACCAATTCATTGTATCACCAGAATCCATTGCTGATCGACAAAAAAAAATTCACTTTCAGTTCGATCAACGATTCACTCAGTGTGTATGATTCATATTTTGAGATTCTGCCGCGTATACTTAAATCGCTGAACCCTGAATTGTCAGAATTTGATTTTGAGGTTAATCTGTATGGCGACAAGAAAACAGAAGAAATAGGAACAGATATTGTGCTTTCCAGGATGCGGGGTGCAAAAAACTTAAAACAATTCAACCTGGTTATGAAACCTCATGAAATGAATATTATATTTAATACCCCGGGGAATAAAATTTTCCTGAGCTATAAGGAAGGGCTTCGGAAAAACAGGGAGGCCGATATATTTGTCGATGACTTCGTCTATTATTACAGGAGGCTGTTGTCGCTGAAAGAAATGGGGATGATCCTTTTTCATAAGGTCAAAAGAAAATTTTGATTTTATTAAACACATGGAACCCGAAGGGTTTTGTTGACCTTCGGTCGAATCCCCATTCCGGCTTGATCGCTTTTAGCTTTATTTCGCTAATGGAAATTTCATGGTATACAAAAAAAACTCATTTATTTATTCTGGTAAAGACTGCTTTTCAAACTCAGGAGCCTTATCCGAATAATATTAATTCTCAATAATGTCATTCAAGAAAACGACTTTTCGTCATATTTTTCAGATAGGCGGGTATAAATATGTTGCACATCTCCTGAACTTTCTTTCCTCAATTGTATTGGCGAGATTATTATTGCCTGAAGAATATGGGTTTGCAGCTATGATAATGATTGTTGCCAATTTTGCCCGAATATTATCAGGTGAAGGTATTGCTGCCGATATAATCCGCAGCGGTTATGGCTATACTTACCATAAATCAATGATGAATCTTTCAGTCTACCTGGGAGTGGCACTTAGCATAATTATAATGATTCTGGCCTACCCGCTTGCGCTTTTTTTTGGCAATCTGGCATTGATCCCGCCAACTCTGGTACTGGCTACGCAGTTTATTTTCATAGGGCTTAACGTGGTGCAATATGCCCTGTTAATGAAAAATCAAAAATTCGGTTTGCTGGGTCAGATTGAACTGGGGTCTACTGTATTATCCATAATGCTCATGATCCTGATGGCTTACCTTGGATTTTCCTACTGGTCGTTAATAGTTCCCCTGGTAATTGCCGAAATATTCAGATCATATTTATATATATTATTCACCAAATTCAGGATCAGATTTTTTTCTCTGAAATATCCCATAACAGCTTTCAGGCATGCCAAATCAATAATCGGAAGCATTATGGGCGTGAGGATAATAAGCTACTGGGGGCGTAACCTTGACAATATATTGATCGGAAGGTTCTTTGGAGAGGCCGCACTGGGAATTTATAACCGTGGTTATAAAT
>SLJO01000075.1 GCA_007135095.1 Bacteroidales bacterium
GATAGATGAATCGCGGATGCGATTGTTTGAAACATATCTTGAAAGTAACAATCATGACGGTGCCATGGAACTCTGGCCGCTGATCGGGAACCAGGCAGCCGGAGACCCGGCGCTTCTTGAGGGATATTTTATTTTAAACCAGGAACTGGAAAATGAAAAAAAGCTCGCAGATATTGCTGAACGGCTAATAAATCTTGACGAAAACAATAAGCATGCGCTTGAATACCTTGCAGAAAAATACTTCTGGGAGGCAGAAAACCGGTATCAACAGGAAATGAAAGCGTATGAAAAGGAGCAAACAAGGAGCCAGTACAGGCAGTTGCTGAACGCCCTGGATCAAATAAATGAATCTTTCAGAATTTCACGCGACTATTTTGAACGTCTTTATGAGCTGGAGCCCTCCCCCCGGTTTGCCACGTACCTTATGAATGTATACATCCGGTTCGGGAATGAAGAAAGAGCCGAATTCTACCGTAAAAAGGCAAATTAAATCCCGGTCCCTTCCCAGGTAATGAAATCCAACAAAGAAATTTTTTAAAACCGTTTGAATCATTATTTTTGTAAGGTTTTTACACTAACCTCGCCGGGGCGGTTCAAGGGTTGCCAGGCAGCCAGATAACCCGGTGGTCGTATTAACAGATAAACCAGTGATAAATCAAAGATGATAGCTGTATTAGGAATAAATCATAAAACAGCCAAGGTAGATATCCGGGAGAGTTTTTATATTTCCAGCAATAAGGTTGGTCCTCTGGCAGAAGAGATTTTGCAGAAAACAGATATTCAGGAAATCCTGGTTTTCTCCACATGCAACAGAACTGAAGTGTATTTCTATACCAAAAGCACCTGTCATAAGGAGGAGAATAAAGCCATCATTGGAATACTTCATGAATTCCTGAATTGCAAAAAGGATTATTCAGAGGCATTTTATTCCTATAAAAAAAGAGCGGCCATTAAGCACCTTTTCAGGGTCACATCCGGAATGGACTCAATGCTGCTGGGAGAAATGCAGATCGTGAACCAGGTAAAAGAGGCTTACCTGTTATGTACAAAGATGGCTCTTACCGATGCCATACTGATGCGTCTGTTTCAAAAATCATTTGAAACAAGCAAGAGAGTGAGGAGCGAAACAGATATACAAAAAGGGGCTACATCTATCAGTTATGTGGCAATTGATCAGTGCGTAAATGAGCTGGGAGACATCAGGGAAAAGAAAATTTTGCTGGTCGGTGCAGGAGAAACAGCCCGGAAAGCATTGAGCCATTTGAAAAAAAGAGGCGGTGAGAATTTTATTATAGCGAACCGGACCCTGCAGGCAGCCGAAAACCTTGCCCTTAAATCCGGGGGAACAGCAGTGCCTTTTGATGAACTCTCGAAACATATAGGCGAATGTGATATAATCATTACGGCCACCAATGCCGGCAGGCATATTATATCCCACTCCGATGTAAAATCCTATGCAGGTGTTACCAGGGTTGCTCCCCAGATGTTTATTGACCTTTCAGTCCCCCGGAACATCGATCAGAGTATTTCAAAAGCAGACAATATCAGTCTGCTGGGGGTAGATGATTTGCAAATGGTTACAGATAAAACTACCAGAATCCGTACCCTCAGCCTTGTTAAGGCTGAGGAGATAATTGATGAAATGGCTGCAGAATATCTTGAATGGTATAATAACCGGAAACTGAGGTCCATTATCAAAACTATCACAACAACTTTGCAGCAGGTTCATGAAAAGGAACTGTCCAGTTCCCAAAAGTGCTACTCCCCCGGGGAATTTCTGCTGATAAAGGAATATAGTGGCAGATTAAGTCAAAAATACTCCAGGCTGCTTATCAAAAGCCTCAAAAAACTCTCTTCCAATGGCCATCATGATTCAACAGCCTTAAAGAAAATTAAGGATCTGTTTGAAATTCATGAAGAATGACGAACCCTTCCAGGTCAAGTTGTTTTTTGCAAAATGGCAGGTACTTAATTTTAAGAAACTGACAAAATGAGGCGCATAAGGATAGGCACAAGAGGCAGTCAGCTGGCACTTATTCAGGCACACCTGGTAAGCGATGCCCTGAAAGCAGCTGCTCCCGGTATATTAACGGAGCTTGTTGTAATAAAAACAAAAGGAGATATAATTCTTGATGTTGCCTTATCCAAAATTGGCGATAAAGGGCTGTTCACCAAAGAGCTTGAGCTGTCACTAATGCGGGGCGAAACAGATATCGCCGTCCACAGCCTCAAGGACATACCCACCAGGCTGCCCGACGGATTGCATATTGGTGCTGTTACAGAGCGGGAGGACAGACGTGATGCCCTTGTCAGCGTGAACAATATCAGGTTAAGCAACTTAACCCCATTACACAGGATTGCAACCTCGAGCCTGAGAAGGAAAGCCAGTCTGCTGCACCACAGCCCCGGCCTTCAGGTTATTGATATCAGGGGTAATATTAATACCCGAATCGGGAAAATGGAATCAGGTTATTGTGAAGCCATGATTATGGCCCTGGCCGGTTTGAAGCGGATGGGAATGACGCAATTCATTACTGAAATTCTCCCGCCCGATAAATTCATGCCGGCTGTTAGCCAGGGTGCACTGGGTCTGGAGACCAGGGCAGACGATGAAAGTATCACAGAATTACTTGAGAGGATCAACCACCGGCCAACGTGGACTGAAATTTCTGCTGAAAGGGCTTTCATGCGCACACTCGAGGGCGGCTGCCTGGTCCCTGTTGGTTGCTTTACTGTTCTGGATAAATCGGATCTGACTATCTCAGGCTTTGTTTCGAGCACCGATGGTAGTGAATACCTGGAAGATAAGCTTACAGGTGATGCATCAGACCCGGAAAAACTTGGTATCACGCTAGCCAAAAGGCTTTTGGGCATGGGGGGCGATAAAATACTAAGCCAGATCAGGAATTAATGAAACAAGCAGCAGGATAGCCAGGGGCATAGCACATCATTATGGCAGTAATTTGATTTTTTGGTATATGATCCCAGCCTGATGATTAATATATTTTAGAAAAAAATGGTTCCATCAAATCCAGATATGAGCATCGGATCACCTTTACAGGGAAAACTCTTCATTTCAACCCGTGCCGAAAACAGATCGGGTGAGCTGAAAGAGTATTTCGCCCATGCGGGAGCCGAACTGCTGGAATTACCCCTGATAGCTATTAACCCACTGGCAGTTTCTCCTTCCGGAAAAAACAAACTTGAAAAAGCCGGCACATTTGACTGGGTAATATTTACCAGCGAAAACGGGGTGATGCATTTCATGGAAGAATACCAAAAAGTAACAGGATCAGTCAGCCTGCCAGCGCAAACCGGCATTGCTGCAATAGGACCCAAAACTGCAAAGGTGGCCGTGAAATATGGCCTGAGTCCCCGGTTTATCAGCAGAACATCAAATGCAACAGGCTTTTCCGATGAACTGATATCCCTTTTCCAGGGAAGGCATCCCAGGATTCTGTGGCCTACCGGAAGCCTGTCGCCCGTTACCCTCACAGACAAATTAAAAAGGTTTTGTGATATTGAGAGGCTGGATTTGTATCAGACTTTATTACCGGAGAAAATCAACCAGTCAGTTTTGCAGCTTGTAGTTGATAACCTGTATGATATGATCTTCTTTTTCAGCCCCTCGGCGGTCAGGAACTTTTGCAGTATTACCCGGGAGAGGCAAATCAACCGCGTGCAGTTAAAGGCAGCCTGCATTGGCCCGGTCACCAGGGATACCTGTATTGAATTGAACATTGTTCCCTCATTCACGTCATTAATACCGGAAACGGCCGCACTTTTTGAATCCACACTTGATTATTTCAGGTCAAAAGAAAAATAACAATGGAATATCCCCAAACAAGGCTCAGAAGATTAAGGCAAACCCCCGCCATCAGGGATCTGGTCAGAGAAACAAAACTATCTGCAGAAGATCTCATCATGCCGCTTTTTGTAAGGCACGGCAGGGGAATAAAGAATCCTGTTCCATCTATGCCGGGCAATTTCCAGATGTCGGTTGATATACTGGCCCTGCATTGTCAGGATCTGTATCACCGGGGTGTAAGGGCAGTTTTGCTGTTCGGTATTCCGGAGCAAAAGGATGAAACGGGCGATATAGCCTCTGACCCGGGGGGTATTGTACAGCAGGCAGTGGCTGCCATAAAAAAGGTGGTTCCTGACCTTTATGTCATTGCCGATATATGTAACTGCGGATACACCACCCATGGGCATTGCGGGACAATAGTAGACGGCGTGGTTGACAATGACAGCACCCTTGTCACACTTGCCCGTCAGTCAGTATCACTGGCACGGGCAGGAGTGGATATGGTCGCCCCCAGTGATATGATGGACGGCCGGACAGGTGTAATCCGCAAAGCCCTCGATGATAATGATTTTCCCGAATTGCCTGTTATGACCTATTCAGTTAAATATGCATCTGCGTTTTACGGCCCGTTCAGGGAAGCAGCAGAAAGCACGCCGGGCTCCGGCGACAGAAAGGGCTACCAGATGGATCCGGCGAACAGGCTGGAGGCCCTCAGGGAAGCACGGCAGGATATAGCCGAAGGAGCAGATATCATCTTGGTCAAGCCCGCACTTAATTACCTGGATATTATCAGGGATATAAAAAACAATTTTAATATCCCCCTTGCAGCCTACAATGTAAGCGGTGAGTTTGCAATGGTGAAGGCTGCCGCCACAAAAGGCTGGATAGATGAAAACCAGATTGTGAAAGAGATCCTCACCTCGATCAAACGGGCAGGTGCCGATATAATAATTTCATACCATACACAGGATATCATTGATTCACTATAAAAACATAATATGGACTTCACCAAAAGCAAAAGCGCATTTGAAGCTGCCCTGCAGAGCATACCCGGAGGAGTGAATTCCCCGGCAAGGGCATTTAAAAGCGTGGGTCATACCCCCCTGTTTATAGAGAGTGCCTCCGGTGCCCGTGTCAGAGACATTGACGGAAATGAATTTATCGATTATGTTGGTTCGTGGGGTCCCATGATACTGGGCCATTCACATCCTCAGGTTATAAATGCCATTCGGGATACATGCCTAAAAGGAACCAGCTTCGGGGCTCCCACCCTTGCGGAAACACAAATGGCCGAACAGATAAAGGACATGGTTCCCGGCATTGAAATGGTGCGGATGGTCAATTCCGGCACAGAGGCTGCGATGAGCGCGCTCAGGCTTGCCCGGGGATATACCGGACGGAACCTTGTGCTTAAATTCGAGGGCTGCTATCACGGGCACAGCGACAGCTTTTTAATCAGGGCAGGCTCGGGGGCCCTTACACTGGGCACTCCCGATTCACCGGGTGTTACCGGGGGAACTGCCAGCGACACCCTGACGGGGGAGTTTAACAACATATCCTCGGTAGAGAGTGTTTTTAATGAAAAAGGAAATGAAATTGCAGCGGTAATACTTGAACCTGTGCCCGGAAACATGGGTGTGCTGATACCCGAAAGAACCTTTCTGGAGGGGCTCCGTGATATATGCTCCCGCTACGGGGCGCTGCTGATTTTTGACGAGGTAATGTCGGGGTTTCGCCTGGCAAGGGGAGGCGCCGGGGAATTGTACGGCATTGAGCCTGACATCACTGCCTTCGGAAAAATAATAGGGGGAGGTTTGCCGGTCGGTGCTTTTGGCGGCAAAAAAGAGATTATGGAATTTCTTGCCCCTGCAGGATCCGTATACCAGGCAGGTACATTATCCGGAAATCCCCTTGC
>SLJO01000246.1 GCA_007135095.1 Bacteroidales bacterium
CAGCAGTCATGATCCGCATTTTTTTGATGGTATTTTACAAATTAAATCTATTAATATCAAGTCATGGAAAATTATACATCGTCAAGACGCAAATTTATCAAAAACACCATTATTGCAGGCGGAGCCGGTTTGCTTGGAGCAAAGACATTGCTTGCGGCCCGGTCACCCTATGCCCCTTCTCCGGTTCCCACCCTCAGGGGAAAGAAAGCTCTTTTCGTATATGGTGGCTGGGAAGGACATGACCCTGAGCCATCAAGAGACCTGTTTGTTCCATGGATGCGAGAAGAAGGGGCAGATGTAACAGTATCTGACACTTTGGACGCTTATCTGGACAACGAGCTTATGTCGTCACTTGACCTTATTGTACAGATATGGACCATGGGGGAAATAACAGGCGATCAGCAAACCGGCCTTCTGACTGCAATACGGAATGGCTGCGGCATTGCAGGATGGCACGGCGGACTTGGTGATTCATTCAGAAATAATGTTGAATACCAGTTCATGGTAGGCGGACAATGGGTATCGCACCCCGGAGGCATTATTGATTACCGGGTTAACATTATCGATCAGGATGATTACGTGACGGCAAATATGGGTGATTTTGGCATGCATTCCGAGCAGTATTATATGCACGTGGATCCCAATGTTAAGGTTCTGGCAACAACAACATTTTCTGATGAGCATGCTTACTGGATAGGCGGGGCAGTCATTCCGCAGGTTTGGAAAAAATATTACGGTGATGGCCGGGTTTTCTATTCAGCTCTCGGACATGTCATTGGCGATTTTCAGGGATATGAGGTTTTTGAAATACAGAAACGGGGAATCCGGTGGGCGGCAGAAAGCAAGCACCATCAGCGTGAGAAATGGCTTAGTCCCGTTTACAAACAGAGTCTCCGGTAAATCAACATCCCTGCTTCTGCCATTTCCTGCCGTTGTTAGATGCTATCAATTATCTCCAGAAGAGAATCTGCAACATGATACACTTCCCTGAAAGTATTGTAAAGGGGTACAGGCGCGATACGGATTATATTCGGGGGCCGAAGATCGGTTATTATGCCCATGGAAATCAAGGCATTATGGATATTTCCTGCTTCGGGGTGCTTAAGGGCAATATGCCCTCCCCTGCGGTGAGGTTCGGAAGGGGTGATAATCGCCAATTCGTTGTGCCGGGGTATAATCCTGGTATTTATTAAGCCGGCAAGAAAATCCGTCAGTTTCAGGGAAACTTCCCGAATCCTCATGATCCCTGCTTCAAGGGTGATTTTCAGTGCACCTTCCATTGGTGATGACCCCAGGATGCCGGGGGAAGATATTTGCCAGCGTCCTGAATGAGGTGCGGGGTTAAAATCCGGGAGCATATCAAACTGCAGGTCCTTCTGTTGCCCGAACCAGCCTGGCAGTGAGGGAAGAAGAGTAAAATGCTTTTTATTAACATAAATAAAAGCAGCAGCACCGGGCCCCGCATTAAGATATTTATAACTGCACCAGAGAGCAAAATCAACATCCCATTTACTTAATTCATGAGGCAGGATACCTGCTGAGTGACTGCAGTCAAAACCAATAAAAATACCCCTCTCATGGGCAGCGGAGGTGAGTTTTTCCATATCCAGAAGCTGACTGCTGCGGTATAGCACAGACGGCAGGAACACCATTCCTACATCATGCCGCATCTGTTCTATTATGGAATCCTCATCAAGCAGGCCATCGCTGCCTGCTTCGGCCAGAAGGAGATGAGTTACAGGGTCCAGGTTCCTGAGTCTTAACTGACCCTGCAACGCATACAGGTCGCTGGGAAAATTCAGGCTGTCAGCCAGGATTTTATTGCGTTTACCAGCGGGCTGAAAAAAGCTGCCCACAAGGTTATGAATATTGATAGTGGTGGTACCGGTATATATCACCTCCTGCTTTTCTGCTCCAACCAGTTTAGCGGCCAGTTTTCCCATCTCCTCTGCGAACCAGAACCATGGTTGTTTTCCTTTCATCCAGCCATCTATCCCGAGGTTTTTCCATTCATCCAGTACTCTCAGAAGGGAGGCCTCCGCATCTTTTGACAGAAGGCCAAGTGAATTCCCGTCCATGTATATAGTTCCGGGAGGGATGTGAAACCTTGCACGAAAAGAGGAAAGGCTGTTTTCACTATCCAGTTGTATGGCTTCCTGCAGATGGTGTGATTTAATCATCATTTATTTCTTTTTATGTAAAGTCGCCCGGACATCACATAATTACCCCTGTGCAGGATAAAGTGCCAGCCAAACTGTATCTCTGCAAATGGTATTTGGGGGTCCTGGAATATGGCCTGGTGCCGTTTAACTGGTAACTATCTCTTTCTTGTCCTTATCCCAGAATACTTTTTTCTCCAGTCTGTATGCCTGGGTTCCCATGTGCGCGGAAATAGCTTCCTCAACCCCTTCCTGAATATCGCATGAGGGTTTTCCACTTCCCCGCACTGCATCCAGCCACTCTTTTATGTGGAGGAAGGTGGTATCCACCCTTCTGCCTCCCCGATAGGTATAAAGCAGTCCCCTGCTTGCAAAATACTGCTCGGTGGCAGATGTTACAACATCAACACCTTCTCTTCCCGGAACATGAGTCAACAGGGGTGTGTCAGGCCGGATTATACCTGCATCGATTTGCTTCCTGTAGCGGGTGGAATCACGGTCAGCGTAAACAGTCATATTGGCACTCAGTTCCATGCTTGCATCATGGCCGAAAAAGGTTTTGCTTCGTTGCTTGCTGCTGGCCAGGGAGGCACTGTAAAGCAGATTCAGGTCTCGTTCCGGATATTCATAACTAACCTGCAGTATGTCGGGTACCGTCCTTCCATCCTTGAAATAATAAACTCCGCCTGAAGCGACGGCAGAGTGGGGGATACCCAGGGCCATTACCTGATTGATCGCATCAAATTCATGAGTGAACAGGTCACCGGTAAGCCCCGTACTGTAATCCCACCAGCACCGCCAGCGGAAGAAGCGTTCCAGCGAAAAAGGATGGTCAGGGGCGGGTCCTATAAATTGCTGCCAGTCTATTGTTTTCGGGCTGGCTTCAGGATGAATATCGTAAACCCATGCACCATTCGGGGAATTCCTGTTTGTGTAGCACTCAATTTTAGTGATCTTGCCCAGAATATTTTTTCCAATTATTTCTTTTGCTTTCAGATGGCTTTCGATCTGGCGGTTCTGGTGACCAAGCTGGAAAACAATGTTATTTTCCCTGACTGCATGTTCAACGGCATGGGTTTCTGCCACTGTAAGACTGAGGGGTTTCTCAAGGTAAATGTGCTTTCCTGCTCTTGCCGCCTCTATTGTCATTTCTGCATGCCAGTGGTCGGGAGTGGCAATTATCACTGCATCAATATCATCTGCTTTCAGCAGGTCCCTGTAATGTGCGTAGAATTTTGCCGGTTTATCCTTTTGCCCGCCCACTCCGGTACGGTAAAGATTGGCTGAAGCATCCAGTCCCCTTTGGGCGTGCACTGAAAATATATCACAAACAGCCGTAATCCTTATGTTCAGGTCTTCCTGATCAAGATACACCTGCAGGCGCTCATCGGCCCTGTTTACAGCAGCAGCTTCTGCCCAGGAATCAATAAGTTCAGGATCAGCAAAACCTGCGGAACGGGCAAGCTGTTGTCCCCTGATCCCGAACCCGATGATGCCGATTCTCAACAAACCCTTATCACCCGTGGCCACGGGGGTGAATGGCCTGGGTTCCGAGATCGAATCCAGATTCAGCTCTTTTAGTAATTGGTGCTGCCTGTAATGTTGCAGACTTTTTTTCCGGAAAGCACCGTAAAGCAAAGCGCCGACAAATGGGAGTGTGGCCAGGCTCTTCAGGACATCTCTTCTGCCGATGCCCTCCTTTTTGCTATTATCCTTATTTGAATTTTTATTGTCCATTATAACAGGTAAATATTAATTCCGTTGATATTGATCTATATCTGCCAGAGGCTCATAATTTAAATTTACTGATAATAATATAACGCTGAAACAACTGTTTTAATGCTGATGACCATCAATATAGTTTTTTAAGCAGCCGGTCAATGCCGATAATGTGTCCGGTAGGGAATACAAAAAGGACAGCCAGGGCCAGCAACTCTATAAGGGTTTTATTTACCCACAGGTAAGAACCTTCTGAGGGGAACATGTATTCAGCCATTATCAGTGGCGGCTGGGCGGCAAAATAAAAAAGCAGCAGGAGGATTCCGGCAATCTTGGCAACCTTTGTAAATGTTCCTGTCATCAGGGCAAGCCCGATTAATGTCAGTCCCCACATATTTAACTGGTCGGAAACAGCGAGTGCTGTCTGGTTACTTGCCAGTCTGTGGAAGAAACCTGCAAACCATCCCTGGGAATCCATTAAAAATGCATACGAGGTCCAGTTATCCTGGAACAGCTTACTGATTCCCTCATACATAAAATGCCAGCCAATAGCAACACGAAGTGCAACGAGTGATACAAGCCCCGGTAAGGAATAACCATTTGTTAAACTATTTTGCATTGAACTTAAATTATGAGTTATAGATTATGTGCATACAAAAACCCTGCCGTATCAAGGCAGTCAGGTCAATAACGTACGCGCCCTTATCGTTATTACCAAACACTGTGTGTTCGATAAAATTTTATGCGCGTTTCATACCCAAAGTTCAGGGGGGTATATTCCCCTTTCGATTTTACTCAGGATACTTTTTCTGGCAGCATCCCTGTCTTCCCTGTATGTTATGCCAAACCAGGAGGCATCGCAATGCAGGACTTTCACCCTGGCTTCACCTGCCCTGATAAGCTGGTCAACAAGTTCGGGAATAAAATATTCCGCTTTCGGATTATTGATATTCTGATCGAGGAATGCCGAGAACCTTTGCTTTATATGCCCGAAAACGCTGGCAGTAAATCCCCACATATTCATGGAAACGATGGAATTTTCAGCCAGGCTATGCGATTCATCGTTTTCCAGAAAAACAATCCGGGTGTTTTCTTTTTGGATCCTGGTAAGCTCTGATACCGATATCAGGAAGCCATCTTCATCAATCTCACAAACACCTCTTGATACAGTCCCATGTTCCGAAAGTGTATTTTTCAACTTGTATCCTATCATGCAATAGTCTGTTTCTCCTGCTTCCCCCGAAAGAAATTTTTGCATCTCGGTAAACGCTTCAAGTCCGTAAAAATCATCGGCATTAATTGCTGCAAAGGGTTCATTTACTGAGTTTTCAGCAATCATAATTGCATGGGCCGTTCCCCATGGCTTCTCACGTTCGCGGGGAAGTGAATAGCCTTCAGGCAGCATATCGAGTTCCTGAAAAACATAGCCGGTTTCTATCCGGTTTTCAAAACGCTTCAGAAGATGCTCCTTAAAGTCGGCTTCAATCTCCTGTTTAATTACAAAAACCACCTTTGCAAAACCTGCCCTTATCGCATCATATACTGAGTAATCGATAATTGTTTCACCCCTGGGACCAATCGGTTCAATCTGTTTCAGGCTTCCATACCGGCTTCCAAGTCCAGCGGCAAGTATAAGCAAAGTTGGTCTGATCATTCTGACGATATATTAGCAGGCATTTTCATATGAACCTGAAATTAATAAATTAATCGATGTTCAATACAGCTTGATTACCTCATTTTGAGCTTGTTCCAATATTTATAGAGCAGCCATGATGAAACAGCTGTTAATACAATGGCTATAAGGGCTTCGGTCATGTGCCCGTAGAGGAGGTTGCCTATGGAAAATAGTACGCTGTAGATTGCTATGCTGCCTGTTATCATGCATATTATTCCTGTGGGAACATCCCATTTCAGATCAGCCTCTTTTACCAGTTCAATATTCTCTTCTCTTGCCTTGTCTACTACTCTTTTCCATCCTGGTCCCCCCGGCCTTATCCTGCGGTAGAAACTCCGCAGTGTCTCCTCACTTATGGGATGGGTCATGTATGTAACGATTATCCAGGAGGCTGAAGTTAGGACTACAACTCCAATGAACTTGATCATATTCCAGTAAGATACGGTAGTTGTCATACCCAGGACCTCTACCATATTGTTGTCAAGCCTTGTCATGCCGAAATTTTCTATTATAATAAAGGTGAGTGAAAATATCCCTGCACCTATCATTGCTGCCATTTCGGAATAGGCATTGATCCTCCACCAGAACCAGCGGAGTATGTATATCAGGCCCGTTCCTGCTCCGATCATCAGAATATACTGGAATGCCTGTAGTGCATTTTGCAACACCAGTGCAAGAAGGACAGAGAAGAACATAAGTGTCACCGTACTCAGTCTGCCGAATCTTACCTTTTGTTTTTCAGTTGCATTAGGATTATAGAATCGGCCATAAAAATCATTTACAAGATACGATGATCCCCAGTTCAATTGCGAAGCGGTGGTTGACATATATGCAGCAATAAGCGATGCCACTACAAGGCCAAGTAAACCTGCTGGCAGGAATTCCCGCAGCATGGCAGGATAGGCAAAGTCATTTTGTATGTACTGGGTGGAAACATCCGGGAACTGGTCAACCATCGACTGAATGTCAGGGAAGATTATCAGCGATGCAAGTCCCACCACGATCCATGGCCACGGGCGCAATGCATAATGAAAGAAGTTGAAAAGAAGTGTTGCCCCGACCGCATGATCTTCACTTTTTGCCGAGAGCATTCTCTGGGCAACATATCCGCCGCCTCCGGGTTCTGCTCCGGGATACCAGACAGACCACCACTGGACAGCTATGGGGATAAGAAATATACTCATAAAAACCTCGGGTTGTGAAATGCTGGGGAAGAAACTCAGCTTATCGACAACATTGGGATGAGAAAACAGTTCCGAAAGTCCCCCGATTTCCGGCGACTTTGTAACGTATACAGCTGCAAGGATTGCCCCGAACATGGCAAAGCTAAACTGGAAAAGGTCTGTCCACAATATACTTTTTAATCCACCGAGGCCACTGTAAAATACTACGATAACTGCAGCAATTATCAATGCGGGGGCAGGTTGCAGTCCGAGCATCACGCCGGCTATCTTTATGAAAGCGAGTGAAACACTGGCAATTACCATGACATTAAAAAAGAATCCAAGATAGATTGCCCTGAAACCCCTGAGAAATGCAGCCATTTTTCCGGCATAGCGAATTTCGTAAAATTCAAGGTCGGTCATCACTTGCGAGCGGTTCCACAATTTGGCATACACAAAAACGGTCAGCATGCCGGTTAGCAGGAATGCCCACCATAACCAGTTGCTTGCCACTCCTCCGGTACGTACCATATCGGTAACCAGGTTTGGTGTATCGGCCGAAAAGGTAGTAGCGACCATTGATACTCCAAGAAGCCACCATGGCATATTGCGGCCTGACAGAAAAAAATTCGTTGTACTTTTGCCGGCCTGTCTTGAGGCCACGTAACCTATTGATAACAATATTGCAAAAAAGATTACCAGTATGGTCCAGTCGATGGGAGCAAGTATCATGATATTATGGTGTTATTAAAGTTATTAATGTTAGGTTCCTGTGAAAATATGTTGGTCATTACTACCGGGATGGTTCCAAGCAGTCCGGCCTGCTCTTTTAATTCTGATATATAAATATCTGTGTCCTGTCGTATTCTGTTTATGGTATATTTGTTAAGCTTTTGCTGGATTGGATCGGCGATCAGATTTTCTGCATTAGCCAGTTCACCCCCGATAATTATCATTTCCGGGTTGAGCAGATGAATAAGGACCGCAAGTCCCCTTGCCAGGTAGTCTCCTGATTCCTCAATCAACTCTATTGCAAATTGATCACCCTGGTGAGCGGCTTTTATAATAATGGGTAGTCTTATGGCATTTGTATTGCCCTCCACCAGTTTTTTGATAATAGAATTTGTTCCTTCACTGATCATTTGTTTAGCCTTTGCAACTATGGCAGAGCCAGAGGCAACAGTTTCCAGGCATCCTATCTTCCCGCAGTCACACAATTGTCCTTCAGGGATCATCTGGATATGACCAAATTCTCCTGAAAATCCTGAAACGCCATGGTACAATTCACCTTTTATTATCATGCCCAGCCCTATACCTGAACCAACATTAAGGCATAATGCGTTTGATTTGTTCCTTGCAAGTCCGAACCATGCTTCACCAAGAGCAATTGCTTTGGTATCATGTTCAATGAATGAAGGAATTTGTAACAGCTCGGTAAACACTATATTAAGGGGCTTTTCCCCGAGATTAGGATAACTGTAGTTAATATTGCTTTTTTTATCAAGCAGTCCGGGAATGCTTATACCTGCACCAAGCACCTTGTTTTTTTCAATATTATTTCGAATAATAAATGCATCCAGCTGGCTCCTTAGTACTTCGAGCATATCAGGAGCTTTATCCAGTTCAATATCAAGTTGAAACATTTCACCTACCGGCCGGTTATGTAAATCAAAGATATTAATCCTCGTATATTTCCGTGTTATTTCTATTCCAATAACATATCGTATAAAGGGATTAAGTCCGTAAAATACCGGTTTCCGGCCTCCGCGGGAGTCTCCCGTACCCAGTTCCTCCACCCATTCTTCCTCTATTAGCTCTCGCATTATCCTTGTCATGGTTGGTATACTGACGTTGACCGGAGTACAAAGATCTGCTATGGTTTTATTTGATTCAAGGTAAAGTATACTGAAAATCTTCTTTTTAAGGATTAGTTTTCTGGTAGTCCCGTTTGTTATGCGAGCCTGATCTGTATTGTTATCAAATAATTTTGATAAGTCCATGCAATTTATTTGTTTACTGGCATAACATTGAATAAAATTGCCTAAAAATATAAATAATTAGAAAAACAAATCAATAAATGATAAAAAGTTTTTAATGTTTTTAATCAGACATTAAGTTGTCACCTGATTTCTAAAGAAGTAAGTTACGCAGGAAAAGGGGGGCAGGTATATGTTTTTCCGAAAAGTTCCAATTGGGCTGCACTTGCAGAGATTATCAGGTTCAGAACTCATTGAAAAATAAGAATGTTCCCATAAAATAGTCGTAAATTGTGGTGTAGTGATCACCCTGCACAACCGTGACAAGTTCAACCTGCAGTGCCCCAAGATCATTCATGGCCTCCAATGCGGTTTGAGAATTGAAATAGAATACATAATTATCCGCAGTGCCATGGTAAAGCTTTAAGGGTGATAAAGGCTTCCAGTTGTAGTTGTCATTATCAGAGAGGGCATTGATAAATCCGGTATCAGTTTCATTGAGTATGCCTTCATTAAAACTGTCTGAAAAAAGTTTCTGCGGATCCAGCTGTGTATTTGCAAAAACCCCTTCTGACGCTATAACAGAGGCGTAAGGTTCGTTAAAGTAATAACCGGCATCACGGTTCAGCCCGTATACTCTGTCGTACGTCTCAAGCACCCATAAAAAGTTATTCAAATAAGGAAGTTCCCCCTCCCATGCAAGAATGTATCTTGCGAATTCAGATTTATTGTATGCTCCGGCGCCGGCTGTTGAGGCTGTTATGCTGAATTCACCGAGGTGTTCTTCTTCAAGAAGCTTTAAAAGCGCCATTGTTGCATATCCTCCCTGGGAATAACCAGTAAGGAAAAGGTTACTATTTGCATTGAAATCCATATTTGATTCGTCAAATTCCCTGACTGCGCGCAACATGTCACGCGATGCGGTTGCCAGGGAATATCCGTGTTCGTAAGGATGTTCAAGGTGATTTGAGATCCCGTATCCAAGGTAATCCGGAAGAGAGATTATATAACCGGCTGATGCATAAAGGACGGCAGGGAAATAGGTGTCTGAAGAAAAGTATGAAGGTGCATGTTCATCCGATTGCAGGGTTCCGTGCTGAAAGCTCATTAACGGCAAATGAACTGATTCATCAGGTACCACAAGTGCTCCTGATGCCAGAACAATCTCCTTATTGGTATCCAGCGTACGGTAAGTGATTTTATAAACTGAAACGCTATAATTGACAAATGCTGCAAGTCCGGGTGGCAACCCGTCTGTTTCACCCAGGGTTCTCAAAATGTCATCATTGCTGAACCTTCTTATCAGTTCAGTGTCCACCAGGTACTCATGCTCAGGAACCAGTTCAACACTTTCTCTTTCACAGGCTGCAATAACAAGCACCAGCAAAACGGGAAGGACCAGCCGCCTGAATTTCCCGGTTCCCGGCAAATCCGGACTGTAAGGGTGCTTTAATAAAACAGGTTCTTCAAACATCCTGGCTAACAGACTACTCACGTAATGTATTTTATGTTAATTCAAAGAGATATGCAAAACTACTAAATGAAAAATGCAAAACATAGTATTCTTTCTGATTCAGTGCCCGTAATTATGGTTTTTTTGCATTTGCCCGGAACTTGCGGGCATGACTGGCAATAAAGCTTCAGGATCAACCTTCTGTCCCAGCACCCAGTAATTTCAATGCCCTGTCTATAGCAGACTTGCTCATTTGTCCGCCGGCAATTTCAACATCCGGGCAAAAAGCGGCATAGGTAAATTCGGCACCTGCAAGCGGAGCGGCGATACGCGTTATTTTACCGAGGTTTCCCAGGCCAATTGCTATGATATTCTTGCCAAGTGAATAGAGGCTTAATAACCGGGCATTATCCTCCCTGCTGTTAACACGGCAAACTATTTTTACTATATCTGCACCACTCATTGAGCATTCTTTTACAATATGCTCCAGCTCACGTTTGACCGGGGTTATTTCCTTGTCACAGAAGGAGATTATGACCCTGCAATGGTTTCCACGGGCAAAAGGCACAAGTTCATTGAGAAATTCCTCACCGGCATCCCATTCGGCATCTACAAAATCTGCACCTGCCAGTATGGCTTTCTTAAGTTTTTCCAGCCTTTCATCATCACTTACTTTTCCGGGCTGGCATGCAACTATGGTTTGAGAAGGCTGGGAACACAATGTCCTGATCTGTTCATATGTAACTTCCAGCAGATCAAGTCTTAGCTCAATAAGTGCTTCGGATTTTGCTTTTTCAAGTGCTCTCGCAAAATCCGTACTGCCAATACAACTACAGATCATAACTTGTTTTTTTACTGATTCTGTTTGTTTGCGTTTTATGATATTTCTGAAAATACCTGTGGATCATGTCCACTGAAATGAGCCAGTCCAGGCATCTCCACTGAATGGAAATATGGGTTCATGTGACCTTCCTGAATGAAGATTTTATTAATGGAAAATTTGTTTTTTGTAAAATTAACATTTTTTATCGATCCTGCTATTAAATCTTCTGTCGGGTCTGTACCTCATTACAAGGCATTTTCCGGGCCGGGGGAGTATGATGCAGATAATTCACCTTATGCGGTAATTGAAATTTTTAATTACTTTGCATGTTATTACAGGAAGAGTTTAATTAGTATCCGGTAAACTTTATGATTTATCATGGCTCAAACAATATCGTTCAAGATATTCATGATTGTTATTTGAATGTCGATCTCATTTGAAAAATTGTATTTTAGCTTCAATCGATAGGATTATGATATTGATATTCAGGTAAATACAAATTTTAAGACTAGTAAATTTTAATTAATCGGACACTTGTGAAAGGTTTTAATAAATAAATCATCATGAACATGGATATATTAAGAAAAATATTTATTTGCATTTTGTTAACCGCCCCGTCATGGGTGCTGGCCCATTCCGAACCGGTAGACCTGGACATGGTTCACCGTATCAGGCAGGAAGGGCTTAACAATTCGCAAATCAGGGATATCTCTTTCTACCTGACCGACTATATCGGACCCCGCTTATCGGGAAGTACCGGACTGAATAATGCATACATCTGGACAAGCAATCAATTGGAGAAATGGGGGCTGAGCAATGTCGGGGTAATACCCTGGGGAGAATTTGGCAGAGGTTGGGATAATGAAAGGTTCTATATTGCAATGACAAAGCCATATTATCAGCACCTAATTGCTGTACCAAGGGCCTGGACCAGGGGGACGGACACCCTTGTAGTCACCAGTCCGGTGCTGGTAGACATTCAGGACGATTCTGACTTCGAGAATTACAGGGGAAAACTTGGCGGAAAGGTTATCGTCACACCGGTAACCTCGAATCCGGAACTATCATTTCAGCCATTGGCATCAAGGTGGAGTGATGAGGATCTTGCTGACCTTGCCCGCTACCCTGAGGTCAGGTCACCCGGGCAGTCACAGGCGCGGTCGTCCGACTGGTTTGCACAGCGGGCCCTGAATCAAAGAATCCTTCAGTTTGTTGAAGAGGAAGGAGCCTTGGCAATGCTTTACCCTTCGGGTACATTTGGTGCTATACGATCACATGGCACCGGATATGATTTAAATGTTCAGCCGGGTCTGGCACAGGTAGATATGACCTTTGAGCACTATGGCCGGATTGTGAGATTGCTGGAAGCAGGCATCGATGTTGAGATTGAGCTGGACATACGTAACCGTTTCCTCTATGACGATCCTGCAGGGTATAATGTTCTGGGTGAAATTCCCGGAACAGACCGTAAACTCAAAGATCAGGTTGTTATGATTGGTGCCCATCTTGATTCATGGCATGCCGGGACCGGGGGCAATGACAATGCTGCCGGGGTAGCCGTGATGATGGAAGTGATGCGGATACTAAAAGAACTTGATATCCGTCCCCGCCGAACAATACGGATAGCACTGTGGGGAGCCGAGGAACAAGGTTTGCACGGATCAAGGAATTATATCAGGGAAAATTTTTATGATGTCTCAGACGGTGGCAGGAAGCCAGGCTATGATGATTTTTCGGCTTATTACAATGTTGATAACGGATCAGGCAGGATAAGGGGAATATATCTGCAGGAAAATGATGCGCTGCGTCCAATATTTGAAACATGGTTTGAACCCTTGGAGGACCTGGGCGTCAGTACTGTTACTCTTCGCCGCACAGGCAGCACCGATCATGTTGCCTTTGATAACGTCGGGCTGCCGGGTTTCCAGTTTATACAGGACAGGCTGGATTATGGCCGGGGCTACCATACTAATATGGATACATTTGAGCGTATGGAAATTGCAGACATGATGCAGGCAGCAACCGTGGTTGCGGTACTGGTTTACCATACTGCCATGAGGGACGAAAAGCTACCCCGCAAAGAGTTTAGCCGCTGACTCCGTTGCTCCTGTAATATTATCACCAGGGGTTTAACTGATGGATATTGAAATATTCCGGCAGGATCCATTGTTAGTCTTTTATACGACTAAACTTTAATGTTTTGACCATCCAGTCCGGTAATGATTTTTCTGGATTCCTGCCTTTCAGGTTCATATACCAGCCCAGCTTTTTTATAATAGGAAGCTTATGGGTCTCCACAAATTCAACAGGTGTGCCATCCGGATCGGAAATGTATGAAAAGTGACCTGCAGCGACCCCCATATCGAAACTATTGGCACTATTCACAGTAAATGGAAAACCTTCTTTTTCACATTCCTTTTCAAGAAGATTCATTCCAATAATATCAAAACATAAGTGAATGTACCCGAGTTCACCCCATATTCTATCCTGAAATATTTTCCCCGGTTGCCTGTCCAGGGGCTGAATCAGTTCAATCTGAGTAGGTCCCAGCAACTTGCTGAACGGACCGGTTCTTGGTTTATGTTTAAGCAGGATGCGTCTGTAATTTTCATCCCCGCCGGGTAATACTGCCAGGTCTTCAAACTTGCCGGTTTGATCATAAATTATCTCATTATATTCAAGAATGTCAGCATATACTTTTTTGGATTCGTCAATATCTGAAACACCTATGACCGAACCGGCCACTCCGCCGGTAGGAGATTTCTGTTTCATATAGTAGTTTTGCTCCTGAATAACTTCAAATATATTATTGTATGGATCCCTCAGGTAATAGTGCAAACTGCCCTGTGGATCTTTACTTAGCGTCCCCAGTATTTCCACTCCTTTGGTTCGGTGCTCGTTAAATGCCTGCTGAATATTACGGCATTTGATTTTACATATAAATATCCCGCAATCTCCCAGCCGTACATCAAAAACGGGAGGCTTTGGCGTAATATCAGTGTGCTGCCATATTTCAATTCCACCGCCACCTTCCATGTTCATTGCCAGCGCCGCATAGCGGTTACACTGTTTTCCATTTGTATATGGCAACATCAGTTTTGCCGTAGCTGAGTCTTCGAAAACATTTATATCCATCCCAAATGTAGCACGGTACCACTTCCATGCCTCTTTTGCATCTTTCAACCCAATTCCAACTTGCTGAATCCCGCAAATATTTTTTTTCATAATTAATATTTTTTCCGATCAGAGTATTTTAATCATGAATTTTAGTGACTAATTTATGATAAAGAAAGGGAAAAAACCGCCTGATATATACCATGAAAATTTCCTTTCGCCCGATTAAAGCCTCTTTCCGGTTTTTTCCTATTGCTTTAATAATCCGGCTTGCACACAAACTTGCAGTCATACCTTTTGCCTGCCCGTCATCCATTTTATTATAAGGCTCACCCTCAGCAGTTATTGCATTTAATGAAATATTGGTTTTTATCCTGCCGGGCGAGACGATGGTGACGGGGATATTGTGACTTACCAGCTCTGTTCTCAGTGATTCAAAAAAACCCTGTAAAGCGTGCTTTGATGCGGAGTAGGCTGTTCTTGAGGGGAAGCCGAATTTTCCGGTTATGCTGCTGATGACAACCAGGTGCCCGGTCTGATTTTTTAGCATGTGCGGCAGAACCAGTTTTGTTAATGCCACCATGCTGAAAAAATTAAGTTCCATGATGATACGGTCGATCTCCAGTGGTGTATCTTTTGCCAGTGATCTTTGACTTCTCCCGGCATTATTAATCAGCAGATCAATTCTTTTTGTTTGTCTTAAAACCCCCCTTACTAATCCGTCCATTTGACTGGTATCTGAAAAATCAAATGGATGGACCCAGCATTTTGGAGTGTATTTCAGGCACTTTATTTTTACCTGCTCAAGCTTTTCCTTGTTACGTGCTGTCAGTACAGGAAAGGCACCCTGCTTTGCAAAGCCATAGGCTAATTCTTCACCGATACCCGAGGATGCACCTGTAATCCAGACAATTTTTTCCTTGAATTTTTTCATTTGGGAGAAAACATATATAAATTTAGTGCTTAATACCGGAAAGTCCAAATCCTGAAAACCAATGCAAGCAAATAAAGAAATACTTGCTTTTGAATTTTCCGGATGACCCGGTTATTGACTTCAAGAAATCAGGAATATGGTGGGGATAATTTTCCGGTGATTCCGGGATTTGGAAGATTTATGATGCAATCTCACTTAGTTCCAGCCAGCGGTTTGATTTCAGATCAAGCCTTGCGGATATGTCTGCATGCTTTTGAGATAATTCCTGCAGTTGTTCAGGTGAGAGGTTTCCTGAGGAAAGGGCTTTTTCAATAATGCTTTTTTCGTTTTCCAGCAGTTCAATTTCTTTTTCAAGCTGAGCGAGCTCTTGCTTTTCATTAAAGCTGAGCTTATGCCTGTTGCCGTCTTTCAACTTCTTTTCTGAATCCTTATCTGAAGTTGTTGACTGCTGTTTCCCCTTTTCGGGGGAATTTAAGGCAGACCGCTGTGCTTTGGCTTTCAGTTTGGCCTCTGCCTGCAAATGGATACGGAACTGCGTATAGTTGCCCGGAAAATCTTTGATGCGTCCGTTGCCTTCAAAGACAAAAATATGGTCTGATATCTTATCCAGGAAAAACCTGTCATGCGAGACCACAAGGAGGCAAATTCCGGCAGTAGCAAGGTAGTCCTCCAGAACATTGAGTGTTTCAATATCTAGGTCATTGGTAGGCTCATCAAGGATGAGAAAATTCGGATTCCTCATGAGTACAGTAACCAGGTACAGCCTCCTTCTTTCTCCGCCGCTGAGCTTCCCGATATAGTCATACTGACGGGCAGGAGGGAAGAGAAAGTGGTTCAGCAGCTGAGGTGAGCTGATTGTGGAGCCGTCTTCCATGGTTACCACCTCGGCTATATCCCGAACAGCATCAATTACCCGTTGACCCTCGTCAAAACTGATTCCCTCCTGGCGGAAGTACCCGAAGCGGACTGTCTCTCCCGGATCGGCTGTACCTTTATCAGGTTTAAGTGTTCCTGTTACCAGGTTAAGAAATGTTGATTTGCCGGAACCATTTTTTCCTATAATGCCAACCTTTTCAAAACGGCTGAATGTATAGGAAAAATCTTTGATTATTATTTCCTCGCCATAGCTTTTGCTGATATTGTGTATCTCCAGAATCTTATTTCCCAGGCGCCTGCTACCTGCCCGGATTTTTATATTTCCCGCATCCTGTGTTCCGGTAGCTTTTTCCTTCAGTTCATGATATGCACCAATCCTGGATTTGGACTTGGTGGTGCGGGCTTTTGGCATCCTTCTCATCCATTCCAGCTCCTTTTTTAAAAGATTACGTGCCTTGTCGGTAACCGACTGCATATTTTCCAGCCTTTCGGCCCGCTTTTCAACGTAGTAGGAATAATTGCCCGAATATTTATAAATAGTGTTCTGGTCAAGCTCAATGATCTGGTTACATACCCTGTCGAGGAAATACCTGTCATGGGTTACCATCAGTATTGTAAGGTTTGCCCTTTTCAGGTAATTTTCCAGCCATTCGGTCATATCCAGATCAAGGTGGTTGGTAGGTTCATCCATGATAAGTAACTCGGGCTCATCAATAAGTACCTTGGCCAGGGCAACCCTCTTTTTCTGTCCGCCGGAAAGCTGGCCTACCGGCTTATTAAACTCGGTTATGCTGAGTTCTGTAAGTATCTGTTTTGCCTTGGTTTCCTGATCCCAGGCCTGCAGCGAATCCATTCGGGAAGTCAGGCTGTCTATCAGGTTCTGATCGCCGCTGCTTATGGCCTCTTCATATTCCCGGATGGTGGTTGCAACTTCCCCGGTAGAGGCGAATACCTGGTTGATTACGGTAAGCCGGTCATCAAGGACAGGATCCTGTTCGAGATAGCCGATCTTCAAATCCCGTATAGCTGTTATCTCGCCGCTGTCTGCCGTATCTTTCCCCGAAAGGATGTTGAGAAGAGTCGTTTTACCCTCACCGTTTCGGGCAATCAGTGCCATCTTATCGTCCTTATTCATTACAAGGGAGATGCCTGTGAATATCTGCAGGCTGCCATATGATTTGCTTATATTGTCTGCCTGGAGCAAGGATGCCATAAAAGTCTGTTTTGGAATGCAAAAGTAATCAATTAAAAAAGATTTTATCTTTATGGCCCGGAACCTTAGTATGCTGATGCGTATAAACGTAAATTCCAGGAGCCAAATGTGTCAGATCAGAATATTGAACATTACAGATGAGAAAAAAAGAACGATTTCAAGGGGTGCTTGAATATTTTTTAAGGGAACAGCCCTCACCCGAAACCGAGCTTATGTATGCCAATCCCTATGAACTGGTGGTTGCCGTCATTCTCTCCGCGCAGTGTACCGATAAAAGGGTAAACCTGATAACGCCTGAATTTTTTACCCGTTTCCCTGATCCTTACTCCCTGGCAACAGCAAGGGTAGAGGAAGTATATGAGGTGATCAAAAGCTGTACGTATCCAAATAACAAGTCGAAACATCTTGTCGGGATGGCAAAAACACTGACAACAGAGTTCGGTGGTACAGTTCCTGCCGACATCGGACTGCTGCAGAAGCTACCCGGCGTAGGACGGAAAACTGCTAATGTGCTTGCCTCTGTTATATATGATATGCCTGCAATGGCTGTCGACACCCATGTACACAGGGTTTCGGCAAGGATAGGGCTTACATCCGGTGCCAGGAATCCACTACAGACAGAAAAGCAACTGATAAAACATATTCCAGGAGAGCTTGTTTCCCGTGCTCATCACTGGCTGATACTGCATGGACGGTATGTTTGCATTGCAAGAAACCCAAGGTGTGCAGAATGCGGGATAAAAGAGTACTGTAAATACTATGCCGGCAAACAGAAATCAGGAAAAAAAAATTCAACAGAGTAACACATATCTGATTTTTATCGTTAATAGTATGCCGGATTTTCAGATGTCTTTGTTTTCCGGCCGTTTGGAAATTTCTGGTTAAAATCACATGCAAAATGAGAAAAACATTATACCCGCTCATATTTATCCTCACAGGCGCACTGCTTGCCATCCCTGTTAACGCAGCAGATGACCTTCCAGTGCTCAACCGCAAGGTTCTTGAGTATGTTGAATCGGTAATTGGTGAACAGGTGGACAGGGGAGAATGCTGGGACCTGGCATACCAGGCACTTAACAGGGCAGAGGCAAAATGGGATGGAAGGTATAAATATGGCAGGGAATTCAACCCAAAACGCAGTGAAGTGTATCCCGGTGATCTCATACAGTTCAGAAATGTGAAAGTTCGCTACAGGGAAGGAAATACAATCTACACCGAAACCATGGACCATCACACTGCAATTGTATACAGGATTCTGGAAGACGGTGCCTTTGAGCTGGCTCATCAGAACACCGGTTTCTCCGGCCGCACCGTAGGTATCAGTAAATTTGACCCGGGCACTGTTGTATCCGGCAGGATGTGGTTTTACAGGCCCCAAAAACAATAGCTAACCAGTAATTGATAGATTTTATCCAGGGAATGATATCCCCGGGTTGCTTAGTCTTTATGATTCAATACTGTTAATATCAATGATCCTGCTTTCGGTAATCTCTCTCAGATTGTTTTGGAATAATTATTATAAAATTGACTATATTTGCACCCTCACAGGACTCCGTAGCTTAATTGAATAGAGCACCTGACTACGGATCAGGAGGTTGGGGGTTTGAATCCCTCCGGGGTCGCTTGGAAATCAAAGGGTTGCAGCAGTAAAATGTTGCAACCCTTTTTTGTTTAGCATACTTTTTCGCATACTTTTAGGAAGTTAATTCGGCAAGATAGTTTGATTTGCTTTTCTCGAATATACTAAAATTTATTACATTTATATTGCTGAAACAATTAAAGTAGTGAGTTGTAGCAGCGCTTTAGATACAATTTGCATACTTGCCTTCCAGTACCAATGTGGCCCAGGCAAGGTTTTAGCCTCACCTGGGTCCATTTGTGCAATTATTTCCGGAATTAGGAGCGTTTTTGTCATATCATTAAGACAATTTCTCCACTACCCAGTAAATTTTGGCGTTGGAATAGCTTACCAAGACCATCATACGATCTCCATTTCCCTTTACAGAAATATATATCTGTACACGAGCTTTATCTCCGTCACAGTCGATAAACATAGCCTTGACGACAGCAAATCCATCATACACATCCTCACTTAAATCGGATATCTGGTCATAAAATACGGGACTATCGCCTGTGTACAAGGTAATCCGGCGTCCATTCAGGATAAGTAATCCACTTGCATCCTC
>SLJO01000250.1 GCA_007135095.1 Bacteroidales bacterium
GTTGGTATTGCCTATGGGCTTATAACCTTAGGCAGCAGGGACAGAAACTTATCGATAGGTTTGGGCTGGGGTTTTATTGACGATGATTTTGCAAAAACCCCAACTATCAATGTAAGTGGAATACTCCGGACCGGCAGAAGGGGCTATCTGGTAACAGAAAATTATTTCATCAGTGCAGGAGGTGAGAATGTTTTAATATTGTCATTCGGAGGAAGGACATTGTGGAACCGTTTTTC
The DNA here is from genome assembly GCA_007135095.1 of Bacteroidales bacterium. Lineage (GTDB taxonomy): Bacteria > Bacteroidota > Bacteroidia > Bacteroidales > PUMT01 > PXAP01. The sequence continues at coordinate 237 of SLJO01000250.1, forward strand.
ACTCGATTATGGATTATTTCGTCCAATACATCGGGATATTAGTAATGGCTTCATTGCCTTTCCATGGCTCGGATTTGTGGTACCCTTTTCATCCTGATGGAATAAGCTTAGAGCCAACGTTGAGAGTAATCTAAATATCCGTTCTGGGTATTTCTGTTGAGATAAGCTGCCGGATCTTTATCATCAAAATGACGGTTAAGTTCGTTATAAATATCAATGATAGAAATTTTAATGTCTTTGTGAGAATATCGGCGTACCTTTGGTTAACCTGTAAGAGAACAATTTCAGAGCGAGTATCTTGCAATAAACAGCGATATTCATGCCTGGAGAAAATACTCTTGAAAAAACGTATCGCAGGCCTGCCCCTGGTCACAATCACCGTCTGCCTGCGCGCAAATTCAGAAGGCTACTTTTTCTGATTCCCTTTATTCAATTTTTCGCTTTCGCGGAAATCCTCAATTGGTTATGCCTCCTCCTTGATGAGGTTTTTTACCGCTCCTATAAAAAAATAAAAATTGATTCCCCGGTCTTTATTATAGGAATGCCAAGGACAGGCTCAACCTACTTGCATAATATTCTTCAAAATGACAGGACAAGGTTTACTTCCATGAAATTATGGGAAATGATTTTCTGCCCGTCGGTAATCCAGAAAAAAATTGCGCGACTGTTCCTCTCCTCTCCATTATTCATGAACTCCCGGATGATGCGGGGAATAAGGAAACTGGACAGGTTCATGTTCAGGAAGTACCAAACTGTGCATCCTTCAGGACTATTTTATATTGAGGAGGATGACTACCTTCTTTTGCACATTTTAGCCAGTCATACATTGTTATTTATGTTTCCAGAAATCAAAAGATTCCGGGTATTGACCCGCTTTGATGAGCTTGTTTCTGAAAAAAGGAAAAGACGCATTATCTCATTTTACAGGAAGGGAATACAAAAGCACATGATGGTTTATGGTAATGGCAGGACCTATCTTTCCAAGTGCCCCCCCAACACCTCAAAGATAGATTCCCTGCTTGACAATTTCGAAGGGATAAAATTCATATGCCTGTTCAGGGAGCCGGAGTATACAATCCCTTCCATCATTGGCCTTTTACTCAGGTTAAGCCAGATTTATTATTCACCACTTGATCTGCAGACAATAAGAGAGCAGGTGCTGGAAACAGCAGATCACTGGTATGCTTACCCGCTGGAAAAACTTACTGCCCGGGGCAGCCATGAATTTATCGTGGCCGGCTATAAACAGTTGACCCGCAACCCTGAATGGCTTATAGAAAAGATCTATAAGAAGTTCGGATATTCCATGAATGAAAAATACAGGGAGAGGATAAGGTCAGAACAGCAAACGGCCAATAAATACAGGAGCAGCCAGCAACACCCCCCTGAAAAATTTGGATTAAAAAGCGGGGAACTGGTAAGCAGATATAAAAAACCCATTGAAGAACTAACTAAATTATCAGGAGATGCAAATTGACAGAACAAAACTATACCGGTTCCCCTGGTCAAAGACAGACAACCCCGGGGGATGGGTGGAAGTGACTGACGAGTGCAACATGGTCTGTCCGGGATGCTATCGCAGCACCCTTTCAGGACACCGCCCCCTGGAAGAGGTCAAACAGGATATCCTGGATACCAGAAGGCTGACAAATTGTGACTGTATGACAATAGCAGGAGGTGAGCCTTTGATATATCCCCATCTTACAGAGGTAATTAAATTCATTTCAGACCTGAAGCTTAAACCGGTACTGTTTACCAACGGTGAGGGCATGGATCCCGGCAGGCTCGCTGAGCTTAAAAAAGCCGGACTGGTAAATATCCATTTCCATATAGACAAACTCCAGGAGCGAACGGGGTGGAGCGGCAAATCGGAATCAGAGATAAATGCTCTCAGAGAATATTATGCAGATATGCTTTACGATGCAGGCGGAATACAATGTGGTTATCATGTTACGATATACCGATCAAACCTTGAAGAGATACCTGAAATAGTCGGATGGGCGCTGAAAAACATTCACAAGGTCCAGCACGTATCATTTATAGCCTACAGGGCAATCCCCGGCGACACTAACCTGCGGTTTTATGCAAACGGTAAAAGAATTGAAACTCCAGAATTGAGTTTGCTCGAAACCGACAATTATCAGATCACTATTTCAACTGAAGAGATGTTTTCAAGGATGAATGAGGTTTATCCTGAATTGCGCCCGGCCACGTACCTGAACGGTACCTCCGATTATGAATCCAATAAGTTCCTTATCACTGTAAATATTGGATCCAGGGGGATCAGGTACGGCATTATGGGAGCCAGGACAATGGAAATTGCCCAGGTTTTTTATCACCTGTTCCACCGGAGATATTTCGTATTTCTGAAGTCACCCAAAGCCGGCAGGAAGCTGTTCATTATGTCCTTGTTTGACAGGAATATCCGCAAGGCAGCACGGAATTACCTGGCAGCATGTATCAGGAATCCTCTCCGGCTCTTCCAGGGTATATATGTACAGAGCATCCATTTTCAACAACCCAATGAGGTAATTAACGGAGAGATCAACCTTTGTGATGATTGTGTCAACATGATGGCGTACAAGGGAAAACTTATAAACCCATGCAGGCTTGATGAATACAGGAAATACGGGGATGCCCTGCATATTGTCAAAACTGATGCATAATATTCAGAACCCGGAATTGGACTGGTTGAAAACCCAGGTCTTGAATTGCATGGATAACCCGTATGAAAAATTGCATTGAAACCCAGACGTTGCTATTGTCCGGAGTATATGATGAATAGTAAAAAATTCTCTAAAATCGGACTATCTACCCCCGGAGGAGGTGGCCTTAAACCCGATTTTTGCTGCGTACCGCGATTTTTTTATAGTGCACATGGCTTTAACTAAGGACGCGGGTTTTTAAGATTAACTCAATCATTAAAATGTTGCAATGAAAGCCCTGTCGGTTACAAAAGCAGATAGCAGGAAAAAGATCAGGGATTTTATTTTCCTCCCTTCTCTGCTCCATAAACACCATCCCAACTGGGTCCCTCCAATATATGCCGACGAATGGAGGTATCTCAATAAAAAGAAAAATCCGGCATTCAGCTATTGTGATACCCTGATCCTGATTGCCTACAACAACAATATTCCTGTCGGCAGAATAATGGGAATTATAAATACCAGGGATAACCGGTTAAAAAATACTACAACAGCCAGGTTCTCATTTTTTGAATGCATAGATGACCAGAAAATGGCACACATGCTGTTTGAAGCGGTAGAAAACTGGGCCTGCGTAAAAGGCATGAATAATATCATAGGCCCCTTCGGGATGTATTATCATGATCCCATAGGATTCATGGTTGAGGGCTTTAAAGAGAAACCGGCAGTTGCAACCTGGTACAATTTTGAGTATATAATTAACCTTGTTGAAAAAGAGGGGTATAAGGCTGATAAGGGACTGGTTGTTTATAAGATACCTGTGCCCGGCAGTATGCCTCCATTGTACCGGAGAATAATAAAAAAAGTAATGTCAAATGAAAAACTTAGGCTGGTGCCATTCCGAAATAAAAAAGATATCAAGCCGTATATCATTCCCATCCTGGAATTGATGAACGAAACCTATGAAGATGTTTACGGTTTTGTCCCGCTCGACAGGCAGGAGATGCTTGAACTGGGTAGTGATTATATTAAGCTCATTGATCCCGGACTATTAAAGGTCGTGGAATATGACGGAGAATTGGCGGGTTTCATGGTTGGGATGCCTAATCTCAATGAAGGCATAATCCGTTCCGGGGGATACCTGTTTCCATTCGGTTTTCTAAAGATACTTATGGCCGGAAGAAAAAGCAGGCAGCTTGATCTGCTCATAGGAGCGATAAAAAAGAAGTATCGCGGAATGGGAATTGATGTGATGATGGGGATGAGCATGTTTCAAACGGCTCAAAAACGAGGATACCTGTTTATGGACAGTCACCTTGAGATGGAATCCAATTATAAGGTCAGGGCTGAAATGGAAAAAACAGGAGGCAGCATATACAAAAGATATATGATTTACAGCAAGCCGTTAACCCGGTAATACAGGCACCACTGCTGAAACAGAAACGGATGTATACACGATTATGTAAAATCGGACTTCATGGAAAAATTCACAACGGCATTCAGCAGGAGCGACAGGGAGAGGTTGTTGAACCAGCGCTCCCGTGTGATCTGGTTAAGCGGACTCAGTGGGTCGGGTAAAACCACGATCGCCTGCAAAATCGGGCTGGAGCTTAATAAACTTGGATATATCACCCGTTTACTTGATGCAGAGAATATCAGGTCCGGAATAAATAACGACCTTGGTTACAGTGATGATGAACGCCTTGAGAATATACGCCGTGTAAGTGAGATTTCCAGGTTATTTTTGGATTGCGGAATTATCTGCATCAACAGTTTCATAACCCCGACTGAGAAAATCCGTAATCTGGCCCGTAACATAATAGGTCGTGAAAATATGATCGAGATATTTGTCAATGCACCGATAGAGGTGTGCGAGAAGAGAGATGTCAAAGGACTTTACAGGCAAGCCAGGGACGGAAAAATCAAAGATTTCACCGGCATAGACAGTCCCTTTGAACCTCCGGCAGACCCTGACATTGAGATCCGGACCGATAAGCTTTCAATTGCTGAAAGCGTTGAAAGGTGCCTGGATTATATATTCCCGGTAATAAGCCGTAAGCATCATTGAACGGACTGGAGTTTTTGGGTTTTCCGTGTAATCAGTTTGGAAACAAGGAACCGGCCTGACCTTTCCCTAAATCTTCACCTGCAACTCCTTTTACCCTGAGCAGCGCCTTGTACCTTTCGATCAGCTTTTTCCGTTCCGGAAAGTTGCCATCATTGGTAATCTGACCAGTTACAGCAGCCTTGAAAAAAGCTCATAGCCGGCTGATTACGGAACCTTATATAGTAGGCGCTAAATTTTAATTACCTGTGAAAACTGAAGTCGATGGTATAGTTTTCATAAGTGAAGTAGCAATTAAGGGGGCTGTTGCACTGATCTGTATTGCCAACAGAGCATTCATTGTATCTGCGAACCTGTATTGAACATAAGTAAATCCAACTCCCAGAATAATATCAATACATGCAGATATAATAAAAGCCAAATTGTAAATCTCTGGTCTTTTTTGTTTTGGCAAATCATTTATGCCCCTTAATATAAGAAGCTTCCCTATCAAGCTTCCAAAAACAGCCAAAATAATTATTTCTGTTGTCATGACTTTATTCAATTATTCCAGTTGAACTGTCTTTTAACTTCCTCAGGAAAGGAGTTCTCTTATTATAAATATTTCTCGTGCTAATCTTACCTTTGGAATTTTCTACAAAATCATCAGAGTTCAATATAACCTCTGAAATTTGA
>SLJO01000220.1 GCA_007135095.1 Bacteroidales bacterium
CCACGGATAAGTCCCCAGACAGAGGCAAACCCTATGGTCAGCGCCATAAGAATTCCCCATGAAGTAAAGGTAAATGGCCCCATTTTGCTTTGTCCCATGCCGTAAAAAATGAACTGGCTGAACCATAAAAATGCGGCCAGCAAACCAAATCCGTAATTCAAAACCAGTGTTTTATTGTTCGCGGCTTGGGTATAGTCTTTTACCGATTTATTTTTGAATCCCAGAAAGAAGCACCAGGCAAGGGTTGAAACAAATGTTCCTGATAAAAGCACCATAAAAACCGGCATCATGGAGAAGAGCGGATCGATACCGCTTAGTTCTGCAAAACCGGAAATGGGCAATCCCTGATCAAAACCAAGCGCCATGGCCGAACCGGTTACCCCTACCAGCAAGGAGGCAAGAACCCCCTTTACCAGGTTAAATTCACCAATGCTTTCCAGCTTTTTTTCCCGGGCCACCGATTTGTCTTTTGCAATACCGGCCCATGCGGAAAAAGCAATCCCAACGGCAGCAACAGCAACTCCTGCAAGCAAAAGATTACCCCCTGAAGATTCAATCATCACTGCAAGCCGTCCGTCGATAAAAGGTGGTATTAAAGTGCCGATGGCAAGCATCAGTCCCAGTGACAGTGCATACCCCAAAGAGAGTCCCAGGTAACGTAACGATAATCCGAAAGAAAGGTTGCCGACACCGTAAACTGCCCCGAGAATAAAAACCAGGGTAAGGGTATCGCCGGGTATTGACCGGATAATTGTTATAAAGCCGGGAGCAAAAATGAGGCAGGCCAGAAGCGGCATAATGATGTATGCCCCCAGGCTGTAAACCATCCAGTACGATTCCCACTGCCAGCCTTTTATTTTTCCGAAAGGAACAGCAAAACTGCCTGCTGAAAAGGCACCGGTGGCGATCAGTAAAATTCCGAGAAGAATATTAAATTCCATTAAAGAGCTTTTAAGTAATTGTTAAATTGTCAAAGATTTTCTTTGATCTTTACCGTCATTTTCAAAGCAGGCAGAGAGATTTTTTTTATCTGTTTACGTAAAAATACCTAATCCTGCAAGCAGTCCCCATACTATGCTGATTCTTTTTCCCAGCTATTCGTATTTGTAAAATATGTTCAGTGTCTGGCAATCCTGCTGCAAGTGTATAATACCATGGAAGATGAAGATTTGAGCTCCACTTTGTAAATAAATCCTGCTCTTGCCAGTCTTCTTCATCTATTCGGTATTCAATTATTCCGGCGTCGGGGCCGGCAGCTACAGCTATGCCAACCGCATTTCCGTTAAACTTAAATTCCAGCATACTGCCCTCATCCTGACCAACCAGCATTGGAACGTTCACATAATTTGCACGTGTTCCCTTACCATCCTTAGGATTCCAGTTTTCAACCAGCTTCCAGCCTTTATTTAATTTAGCATTTTCTGGCAAAATCAATTTTCCGTCATCATAATTCGCAGCATCTAACGGTTCAGGTTGTATATAAGTTTCAATTTTGTCATCGTCGTCCACAGTTCCGCTCCACGCTTTTTCAAGAAAAGTTTTCATGGAACGAAAATATACCTCCTGCCCAAAAGGGGAGGGATGAAGGTCTTTAAAATCATCTTCCCAGGTAAACTCTCCGGCATCGATGCGATCGGTCACCTCTTTTGCCAGATTCAGGGTCGGAACATTGTAATGAGTGGCCACTTTTTCATGATTAAGAATGACTTCCGGTACTTGTCCCAAGCGGTAGGTTTCCATTTTTTGCGGATCAACAAAATGCATTATAACGATATCCATTGCCGGGTTTTTCCTGCGTAAATGCCTGACAATGCCTTCCATTGCCCTGATCTGCTCCTGAGTGCTTCTTTCGTTTGCTGCATCGTTTACTGCCGCTTCCTCAAATAACAAATCAACCTGGCCACCTGCCAGCACATCACGTTCAAGTCGGAAGGCTGCCGGAGTAGTACCCATGGAAGGAATGCCGGCTGCAATAAATTCAAATTCAGTATCGGGGAAACGATTTTGAAGGAAATTACAAATGCTGTCACGCCAGCCGTCATTATATGTTATAGAACCGCCGAGAAAAGCCACCCGTCCTTTTTTCTCCTGTATAAATTTAAGCTGGCTGTTTCGGATGCCATTGCGGTGAATGTGATAATCAGACGAGTTTAGAGGCAATTGGGGTAAACGGGAATCCGAAAATTCAGGAGAGATCTTATTGTAAGCCTTAAAAATCCGGTTCCCATGTTCGACCAGACCAGCCGGAGTGAGATGGGTTCCATCGGCTTTCGGAAGCCCCTGCATGCTCGTAAATACAATATTTATATCATCTTCAGCTAATCTTTGCTGAGCTTTTACCACCACAGGGCGGTCTTTTACAAATGGATGCTGCTCATCCACTCCCAATATGATTTTCAGAACAGGTTCATTCAGCACATTTTGACGTAAATCATGAATCATCTGCTTCAGATTAAAGTAATAATCGCTGGCAGTATTTTCGTTGCCCGCATCGGTCTCACCCTGAATCCTGATAAAACCGTGCACGGTTACTTTAAATCCCTGCTTTTTCAGTTTATTAATGGCCGACTTCAAATCTTCGGCCATGCGATCGTAAATACCTCCCTGTCCGGGAGCTTTCCAGTCGCGGGCAAGGCCGGTGGCACCCATTGTATACTTGAATATTGCAGGATTATAACCTGCTTTTTTGAGTTCACGGCCAAAACTCACCTCCGGTCCGAAATGCCCATTTGGAAACCTGCACGCCTGAGGTTGCATCTTTCCCCATTTGCCACCGGAACTTTCATTGTCCACAAAAGTCCAGTTTAAAAGAATTGATTCATCCAGCTCTTTGCCCTCTTCAGGGTAACAAGCAGCATCTCCCATCCATCCCTGTGCATTTGACTGGCCGGGCCAAATAAACAGGTCCAGCTTTTGCTGTGCGTGTAAAGGAATGCTTGCCAAAATCCAGAACAAGAGAAACAGTAAACTTCTCCAATGAAAGGTAAAAACAGAGAACAATCCCTGTTTTTTATTAGCTGATTTAGTATTAAATCTTTTTAGTTTCAATTATTTTATTTTTTCTACTGCGGAACATAGGCCGGGTTGGGAAAAGGCATCCGGGCGTCAACATCCTTCCTCCATTGGTGCAGTAATTGTTTTAATTCTTCCGCTTTTTCAGGTTTGGCTTTAGCCAGATCTGTTTTTTCTTTGATCTCCTTTTTCAGATTATATAACTCAATACGATCATCCTCAAAAAACTCAATGAGTTTATAATCTCCCAGTCTTACGGCTCCGGAGGGTCGTCCTCCAAGTCCTCCGCTGTAGTGAGGATAATGCCAGAACAATGGCCGCTGGTCCATCTCCCGGCCCTCCAGCAGGGGTTTCAGGCTGATGCCATCCTTGTGTTGTTCCTGCTGGAGCTGTATACCGGCTAAATCCAGCAAAGTAGGGTAGAAATCTGTCCCGGTTACCGGAAAATCAGCAGAGGAGCCAGCTTCAATTTCACCGGACCAGTAAAAGATCAATGGTTCCCGGATACCTCCTTCATAAAGATAACCTTTACCGGCCCTTAGCGGCAGGTTGGTGGTGGGGATATTGTGTGTCCTGTCACTGGTGGACATTCCCCCGTTATCAGAGTTAAACACCACGATGGTATTTCCCGACAGGTTTTCCTCTTCAAGTACCTCAAGCAGGCGCCCCACATTTTTATCCATAGTTTCCACCATGGCTGCGTAATGGGGCATATTTTGCCATTGCTTATGGTATGTCTCCCCTATTTTAATAAACTCAGGTCCATCGTAATTCATTTGAGCGAGCTTGTTGCGGTATTTTTCAACTTTTTCAGGTTTTCCCTGCAAGGGGAGATGCACCGTGTAAAACGACAAAAAAGAAAAAAAAGGGTTGTCTTTATTTTCCCTGATGAAGCTGATGGTTTCGTCCGTAAGACGGTCAGTCAGATATTCTCCCTCATTTCCGTCTTCAAGCTGCGGGTTATTGTAGGGGGCAAAATAACCTCCGGCAGGTGTACCCGTGTTATTTCCTCCTTTGTTTATGTCGAATCCCTGATTATGCGGATAGTATTTTTCTTCCTCGCCGATATGCCATTTGCCTGCAAAAAAAGTTTTATAGCCGGCATCTTTGAAAGCTTCTGCTATTGTAAATTCTTCCAAATCAAGCTGAAGTTTAAACGGAGGAGAAGCCAGTTTTTGGTTTTTATGCGGGCCGTAATGCCTGTTCCCCGGGATCCAGTCAGTCAGATTCAGACGGGCAGGGTATTTACCCGTCATAATGGCCGCCCGGGAAGGAGAACATATCGGACTTGCAGCATAACCATCTGTAAAAACCATGCCGGAAGCAGCCAACCTGTCAATGTTAGGGGTTTCATAGAATTTGCTGCCGGTATATCCCAAATCAGCCCATCCAAGGTCATCAACCAGAATAAACAGAATGTTGGGTTTGTCATTTTTTGATTCTCTCTCAGACAAACATCCACAACAAATAATTAAAAAGGGGGCGGCAGTTATAATTGGCTTTATTCCCATTTAATTTCCTGATTAATTTTGTTTGCAAAACGTACTCCTAACTCTAAAATTCCAAATGTATTAAAGTGAACTTTGTCGTCTGGATAAGGAGAATCTGGTTCATCGCAACGCAGAGGTAAGTCATCTGTTTCAACTACAAAAGCTCTTTCTAATGCCAATTTATGACCAGAATTCTGGTCCACATTTTTTTGTGCTTCACGAACTTCTTCCCTGCCGGTAAATCTATCCAGTGGCACTGGAATTACATAGCCATAAACAAACAACATTTTCGGTGCATTCACCTGCTCTCGAATTCTTTTTATAAAATGGTTAAAGTTTGCACCATAATTCATGGAATTTTCCATTCCCGCAATGTCACGGGCATCGCCTTCGCCTTGCTGCCAGACCATTGCCTTTATCTTCGGCACAAATCCTTTAGCCTCCAGTTCCTTCAGTCCATTTTCAACTGTATGAATAAACTTTCTAAACTCTGGTCCGAAGTTTTCTTTATCATTTTTATTCTTTCCGGGAGCCCATTGATTATATAAGTTTGAGCCGGACAAAGCATGTTTTATTAATGCAATTTCCCTATCCGGATTAATTTGTTTTAGCGTTGTTCCCATACTCAATTCGACTCCAAACTTGTCTGGAGTTTCGGACGCCTGGCACAAAGGCCCCCATTCCATGGCTGTACCACCACCTCCTAATTCCCGGGAATAAAAAAACTGTACTGATTTATCTGTTTTAAAATCAGATGGAATATTTTTCATGTATCCCTGACCGGTTGCGTTCGACTGGCCTCCAATTAAATATACATCGATTTCTTTCCTTTCCTGTGAGAAAGAAATCATAACGGAAAGAACCAGAAAAAACATCAATAAATATCTTTTCATTCGAATAAATTATGATTATCGTTTTACCTTAGCAATGTATTCGTATTCAGTATTTCACTCTCATGAATGTCACATCAGCCTTTCTTTGCCTAAAGCGAATACACTGCATGTGAGATCGACCGCAGGTCAAACCCCCATGGTTTATTGACTTCGTCGATTTCACATGCATTATTTTGTCCCGTTTTGCAATAGTTTTTGGATGTGAAA
>SLJO01000057.1 GCA_007135095.1 Bacteroidales bacterium
AATTATTTAATCAAATTCTAAAACCAATAGATTTATGAACCAATTGCGTTATGTGTTATTAGCATTACTGTTCATGTTCTCCGCTGCCCTCAGTGCGCAGCAAAGAACTGTAACAGGTGTTGTTACCTCATCCGAAGATGGAATGCCGCTTCCGGGCGCCACTGTCATGGTTGTAGGAACAACCACGGGGACCGTCACGAATATTGACGGAAATTATTCAGTCCAGGTTCCCGGCGATTACAATGTGCTCCGGTTTTCCTTTGTCGGGATGACTACGGTAGAATATGAAATTCCGGCAGGCAATGTACTTAATGTTGTCCTTGAGCCGGATACAGAGACTATTGAGGAGGTGGTTGTCACCGCCCTTGGAATTAGAAGAGACCGCAAATCTCTTGGATATTCCACTCAGTCGATATCGGGTGCTGACCTGATGCAGGCTCAGGAGCCAAACCTGGCCAATTCGCTTACGGGGAAAGTCTCCGGATTGCAGATTGTCAGGTCGAGCACAGGCCCTGCAGGTTCCTCCCAGATAGTATTAAGAGGCCACAGTTCACTTACCGGCGACAATCAGCCTCTGATCATCGTGGACGGCATGCCGATTCACAATTTTACAGGAAGGGAAAACCAGGACTACTGGAACCCCTCGCTTGACCTTGGAAGCGGTATTGGCGATATAAACCCTGAAGACATTGAAGATATTTCAATTCTTAAGGGGGCATCGGCTGCCGCACTTTATGGCTCACGTGCAGGTAACGGAGTAATCCTGATAACAACAAAATCAGGCACTCAGCGACCGGGACTGGGCATAACAGTTTCTTCCTCGGTGGGGTTTGAGTCAATTTTCACCAACCCTGAATTACAGAATTCCTTTGCCCAGGGAACTGAAAGGACATTTGACAATCTTTCCAATATGAGCTGGGGTCCGCAAATAACAGGTCAGACGGTAGAAAACTGGGATGGTTCCCAGATGACCCTGGATGCTTACGACAATGTTGGAAACTTTTTTGACCTTGGCGTTAACCAGAATCATAACATCTCCTTTCAGCAGCAGTTCGATGCCACCTCTGTTTATACCTCCGTTACCCGCAGGGAGGACCAGAGCATGATTCCCGGGGCAGACCTGAGCCGGACCAATTTACTTACCCGGGCAGTTTCCAGTTTCGGTCCCGATGAAAGATGGACCGTAGACGCCAAGGTGCAGTACCTGCGGACTGAAGCCCAGAACCGTCCGCTGCTTGGTCATAATCCCTCGAATCCTTTCTTTACCATGTACCAGCTGCCCCGGAGTATGGATATCAGGCAGTTTGAGCAGTCGACCGATGAGTTCGGCAATATGAGGTGGTATGGGGGAAGTAACCAGATGAACCCTTACTGGATATCGGAATACCGGCTGAATAATGATGTTCGTGATCGTTTTATCATGCACGGGTCAGTTAATTATCAGTTTAATGACTGGCTTACAGGTGAGATTGCCGGGGGATCTGACATTTACACTACCAACCAGGAGGCAAGAATGTTTGCAGGCAGTCCTCTTTCACCAAGCGGACAGTTCAGCATGGGGAAACAAACCTTTTTTGAAAATAACTTCAGTTACCTGTTTTCTGCAGCCCAGGACAATGTTATTGACAGGTTTGGGGTAGCAGCCAACTTCGGCGGTAACGTTATGATGCAGGAGTTTTCAGGCCTTAATTCCAGTGCCGGCCAGCTTGAAGTCCCGAATCTTTTCGCACTTAACAACAGCACCACGAATCCTACGGTGTCAGATAATTTCAACCAGAAAAGAATAATGTCATTGTATGGTACATTGCAGCTGAACTGGGATGGTTACCTGTTCGTTGATGGCACCCTGAGAAACGACTGGTCTTCGACACTGAGCCCTGAGAACCGCTCTTACCTTTATCCTTCGGTGAGCATGTCGTATGTTTTCACAGAAATGATGGAGTCGATGAATGTAATGCTGCCCGACTGGGTTACATTCGGCCGTTTGCGTGCATCGTATGCCGAGGTTGGTAACGACCTTGGTCCCTACGAACTGTACCCTTTTTATTCGATCGGAAACGATCCCCTTGGGAACACAACCGCAAGTATGGGCAATGTTCTTTTCAACCCCAACGTAAGAAGCGAGTTGATCAGGTCACTTGAATTTGGCGGCGACCTGAGGCTTTTCGCCAACCGTCTCGGCCTTGATCTGACCTGGTACAGGACCAATGCAACCCGCCAGCTGATAAACCTGCCCATGGATCCGCTCAGCGGATTCCAGAACAGGAAAGTCAACGCAGGAAATATACAGAACGAAGGGCTGGAGTTTGTGCTTAACGGAAGGATTCTCCAGAACCCAAACGGGCTTAACTGGAACACACAGTTCAACTATTCAACCAACAGAAACACGATTATTGAACTGACAGAAGAAGTAACCACATACCAGATTGGCGGTTTTGACAACCTTATCATCCTTGCCGAGGCAGGTGCCAAATACGGGGAGATCTACGGAACAGGATTCCTGCGCGTTGAGGATGAGGCCAGTCCGTATTATGGTGAGAAAATTATCGATGCCAATGGATTTCCCGTAATGGATCCTGAAAGGAAAAGGCTGGGCTCACAGCAACCCAATGCCCTGATGGGCTTAACAAATACTTTTGGCTATCGCGGAGTCACACTTAGCTTTATGTTTGACGGGCGTTTTGGAGGAGAAATATTTTCCCAGACAAACCAGGCAATGCAATTAATGGGGACGGCAGCAGCCACCGCACCCGGCGGAACACGTGAAAATGTCGTGGCAGAGGGAGTTGTAGCCGATGGAAATGGTTCATACGTCCCGAATACAACCGAAATAACCCAGCAGCAATACTGGACTGTTCTGGCCGGAACCGGAAACCTTGGAATTACGGAAGCCAATATTTATGATGCCACCAACGTAAGGCTCAGGTATGTGAATCTTTCCTATGACATTCCCGGAAGGTTACTGGGCAATTTGCCGGTTCAGAACTTAAGGATTGGTGCGACGGTCAACAATGTATGGCTTATAACAAGTCACCTTAACGGAGTGGACCCGGAATCGGTTTATGCAACAGGAACCAATGCCCTTGGTTTTGAAAATTCCGCCCCCCCGACATCCAGGACCTTTTTATTTAATTTGAGTGTATCATTCTAAATCAGACAAAAACATGAAAACAATAATAAAATCATTTATTATATTGATAATAACCGGAGTCTTCATGACGGCCTGTTCGGATGATTTCCTGGATATCAACGTCGATCCGAAAGCAGCGAACTTCGAGCAGGTGCAGGTCGAATACTTCATCAATGCATCGATTATAGGGGCTCAGATGAACCCTCATGATGCTGAAAGGGCCTTTGTCCTATACTGGAAGACCGCCGGCCGCCAGCACAGGCAGAACGGGGCGTTGGCCCTCGGTTCATATAATGACGGATGGAGCAATGATTATTACAATTCTCTCTCGGGATGGCTCAAGAATGCGAATCTTGCCATACAGGTCGCCGAGGAGAAAATAGAAGAAGGGGTTGCTCTTCCCTATACGGAAAACCTTATGCATATCGCCCGTATCTGGAGGGCATATCTGATGAGTGAATTTGCCGACAATTTCGGTCCTATGCCCATCGGGGGCTTCAGGGGATCGAATCCCGAATTCAGTGACCTGCAGACCGTTTATTATCACATGCTCGATGAGCTCGGTGACGCGGTTAACAGTATAGATACAGGGGTTTCCCTCCCCGGTGAGATAGGGAGGTTTGATCAGGCCTACGGCTTTGATTTCAATAACTGGATAAAGTATGCGAATTCCATGCGCATGAGGCTGGCCATGAGACTCTCGGAAGTGGATCCCGACAAGGCAAGAAGTGAATTTGAAGCTGCAGCAGCCGGTGATCTGATCCTGGAATTTGATGAAAGTTTCAAAATCCAGGAAGGTGGCGGATGGGATGACCTTACTGCAGTGATGTCGCGCGAATGGAATGCACAGCTGCTTTCTGCAACCCTGAACAATCTTTACATCGGACTCGGCGGAATTCCTTCAGAGGTGCAGTTGCCTGCTACCTTTCACGATCACATAAAGCCCGAGGGCTATATGGGAGTCAGGTATGAAGATCATTTTGGTGTTGTAACGAACGACCCGTCTGCCGGTTTTTGGTTTGACGGTCTTCACTATTCCATTGACCCAAGGGCATACCAGGCATTTATTATCCCTGGCTGGTTCGATAATCCCAATTTCAGCGACTATCCTTCATGGACCAACGACGCCAGGAATGTGGAACGCAGCCTGCTTGGCGCTGATGATGAAGTAATGGTGACGATCAATGGCACCGGCACATGGAATGCGGCTAGCCTGGGCAACTGGGGTGATAAAGCACCAAGAAACCAGGCGGCTTTTTACATCGGCACAACACCCAGACTAAGCCAGCAATTCAGGCAGGCCGGCAGTGAACGCATATTCTTTGCCAACTGGGAAACCTACTTTCTGATTGCCGAAGGTGCCGTGAGAGGGTGGAACGTGCCCATGGATGGCCAGACAGCCTATGAAAATGGTATTACAGCGAGCCTTGGATACTGGGGAGTAAGTCAGTTTGCCGGTGATTATCTGCAGTCTGAATCATACAACCGCGCAGGCACATCTGTGAGCTGGAATCATACTGCTGAACCGCCGTCAGAAGTTGCAATGAATTATGTTGACGGATATACCCTCAACGAAGGCACCTGGAACATGAGTTATCCTGTAAACCATCTTTATCAGAATGGAGCGGTTAGAAATGACCATCTTACAAAGGTGATAACCCAGAAATACCTTGCACAGCTTCCTTATTTGCCACTTGAGGCATGGAACGATCACAGGCGCCTGGGACTGCCGTTTTTTGAAAATCCTTCGGTTGAACTGCCTCTTGTCAATTTACCCGACCTTACAGCGGGAACTGCCATGGAAAGCCGTGTACGTTTCTTTCCCCAGAGGCTGAGGTACCCCTCGGGCCTTGAGAGGAGCAATCCTGCAGGATACCAGCAGGCAGTCGGCTTCCTGGAAGGTCCTGATGAAGTGCTTACTCCCCTGTGGTGGGCTAAAAAACCATAAGGGTTAACAGTGTTCAAGGGCGTTTTGTCCGAAAAACTGAACAAGTAAACAGATTTTTGTCATATCCAAAAACGGGTTTCAGGTGGTTTGTCCTGTTTTGGTGCTTAGACCGCCCGGAAAAATCCGGGCGGTTTTTACTATTTTGCAGCGGGATTTATTGCTGGTCACGGCAAGTCAAAGTAAAAATGCCATGGGGATGTAACCCGGGCACAGTTAAAATTTAATCATCACACTGCTCGGGCACGGAGAAGCTCTTCCATGGAGATACAGCGAGGGTTCAGTACGCGTGGATCTGTCATCTGCCGGCTATAACCAGATGCCCGGTCACCATGCATGGACATTCCGGGCAGAAAACTACCGGTGAAAAACATCACAGGTTTTTA
>SLJO01000074.1 GCA_007135095.1 Bacteroidales bacterium
AGGTTTCCCATATCCAGCTCCATCACCCTGATTTTATAGCCAACCCGGAAGCGCGTTACCGGATAGAAAACGGAAGGGAAATAGCAGAACAACTAAATGACCGGAACGATATCGTGGTTGCTTCTCCACGCACGGTTTTCGATGGCATGATCTCCACGGCAAATATGAATGCCCCCGCACGCATCAAGGGCATCGATCCCGACCTGGAGGCAAGGACAACCTCACTTAATGACATAATGGTGGAAGGCTCCTGGTTTGAAGAAAACGGCAGACTGCCATCTATATTTATAGGCGAAGCCCTGGCAAAAAATCTGAATGCCGGTGTCGGATCACGCATCGTACTTACCTTCCAGGACACAGGGGGTGAAGTGGTAAGCTCATCGTTCAGGGTAGAGGGCACCTATACGGTAACGTCACGTTCTTTCGAGGAAAGAACCGTTTTTGCAAAATATTCTGTAATAAACGAACAGATAGGTGCCCCGGAGGCTGTTACAGAAATTGCAGTGGTACTTGAAGACCCAGACGATTACCGGGTAGTTGCCGGTGACCTTGCAGATCTTTACCCCGGAACCGAAGTAAGGCACTGGGCCGACCTGGAACCTTCACTTTACTATTCGCTGGAAGTCCTTAATGAGGCACTGATATGGATCCTTATAATAATAATTATGGCCGTATCTTTCGGATTGCTCAATACCATACTTATGTCGATCCTGGAAAGGGTCAGGGAACTGGGAGTGCTTATGGCCATAGGAATGAAAAAGATCAGGGTGTTTTCGATGATAGTGCTGGAAACCACCATGATAGCAATTATGGGCGGCATTCTCGGATTGATACTGTCCTTTACCATGGTGAACATACTGGGCAGGACTGGAGTACCCGTACCCGGCGGAGAAGGCCTGGGGGATTTCGGTTATGCATCAGTGCTTTATCCCCGGCTGGAAACAGGCTTTTATTTTGAAATAGCAGTAGTGCTTGTGATCTTCGCTATCCTGGCTGCCATTTATCCTGCGTGGAAGGCAATTAACCTTCAGCCTGCAGAAGCTGTCAGGCAGGAATAACAGGCGGGGAGCGGATGGCCGGCATGTAATGGGCGGAATCCGGAAAACCGGGCAGGAAAGCACGAAGATGCCCCAGGAAACCAAAAGCCCCGGAGAATACGCGGCGACGAAAAAAACAGATATGCCAGCTAAGAAGAACATAAATTTAATTCCTGATACAATGAAGACAGTAATAAAAACGACAGACCTTTCGAAAACCTATGCAGGCGCAGTGCCTGTCCACGCATTGAAAAACGTAAGCCTGGAATTCAGGCAGGGTGAGTTCACGGCCATAGTTGGTCCCTCGGGAAGCGGTAAAACCACATTTCTGAATGTGATAGGCGGGCTTGACAAGCCCACAGGAGGTCATGTGATTATAGACGGGGTCGATATTGCCACCATGAAGGAAAGCAGGCTTTTTGACTTCCGCCTCAGGCATATCGGTTTCGTGTTCCAGGCCTACAATCTTATCCCGGTCCTTACCGCCATGGAAAACGTTTCATTCATCATGCTTCTGCAGAACAGGCCGAAAGACGAAATGGAAAAACGGGCAAAGGATATGCTTGAACAGGTGGGGCTTTCCGACAAGCTTGATGTAAGGCCCGGAAAACTGTCGGGCGGACAGCAGCAGCGTGTTGCTGTTGCAAGGGCCCTGGCCTCCAGACCCGATTTCGTGCTGGCCGATGAACCCACGGCCAACCTGGACACCGAATCAGCCTTTAACCTCCTGGATATTATGGCAAAACTCAACAGGGAAGAGAACATAACCCTCATCTTTTCAACCCACGACCAGCGGGTAATTGAAAGGGCCAGGCGGGTCATCACCCTGGTTGACGGCGCGGTTGACAAGGATGAGTCTTTCGAGGAAAGGGGAGCAGAAAAAAAGAAAGCCTGACTCATGAAAAAACTGATATTGATGCTGGCTTTGGTGCTGTGGCCGGCTGCTCATCATGCCCGGGCGGCGGAAGAAAGTGCCTTCCAGCTGTGGCCGGCTTATCATGAAGCATTGGGTTTTAAGCAGAGTGCATTTGAGCAGAACGTATTTGAGCAAAGTGCAATTAAGCCAGGCGCCATCCTGCAGAATAACCTCCAGCCCCCCCGCCTTGGGGGCTATATAAGGGGGATGCCTGCTGTAAGCCTGGACGGGGATTTCGGTAATCCCTCATTTGCAAATGTAATTCATAACAGGCTTAATTTCCGCTGGGACCTGGGATCAAATTTCCATTTTGCCATCGAGGGGCGAAACCGGCTTTTGTATAACCAGATGTTCAGGGATTTCCCGGAAATTGCCGATTTTCTGGCCGAGGATGAAGGACTGATGGATCTTTCATGGCTGTGGCTCTCAGACGGGGCGTGGGTGGGCCACAGTATGGCCGACCGGCTTTATGCGGACTGGCGCATGGAAAGCTGGCATGTAAGGGTGGGGCGCCAGCGCATCAACTGGGGAATAACCCTGGTATCCAATCCGAATGACCTTTTCAACACCTATTCATTTTTTGATTTTGATTATCCCGAAAGGCCCGGTGCTGACGCAGTAAGGATAAGGCATTTCCTGGGCCACCTTTCAAGCGTCGAGCTGGCTGTCAGTCCGGGCAGGGACAGCCGCGAAACCGTTGCTGCAGGAATGATCAGGATAAACCAGTGGAACTATGACCTTCAGGCCCTGGCAGGCTACTTCAGGCACAGGGCTGCCCTCGGAATGGGCTGGGCAGGCAGTATCGGCGGTGCAGGGTTCAAGGGCGAGGCCACCTGGTTTTATGATATTGAAGAGCAGTCAGGCGTTGCAAGAGGCAACCTGGTAGCCTCCACCGGAATGGATTACATGTTTGGAACAGGCACATTCGGCGTGATTGAGTTCCTGTATAACGGCGGGCACCAGCGGCAGCCCGATCCGGTTTTCATGATTACCCAGCCCCTCAGGCCTGACAACATAATGTTTTCCCGGTATGCAGTAACGGTGAACGCACAACATCCTTTTTCACCCATACTCCAGGGCGGGATGGCAGTAATGGCCCTTCCCGATATTGAAGCGCTGTTTTTGATGCCCAGTCTGAACTATTCCCTGGCAAGGGATCTGGACCTTGAGTTTGTCGGCCAGATCTTCCTTGGGGGTGAGGGAACCTTCCTGGATCAGGCAGGTTCCGGTTTTTTCCTGGCCCTGCAGTATTCATTCTGATACAGATTAAGTTGTTCGATTCAATAAGAAACTGCAGCTTATGGGTGATATTGACTCTGCAGGATGCAAAAAACCGGTCATTCCGTTTTAGACCATATGGCCTGGGCATCATATGTACGTTCCATCCCGTCAAACCGTCCGTGTATATATCCCCTGCCACCGCTGTAAACAGGCACTAGCTCCGGTTTACCCATGAGCGCGGCTTCAAGACTGAGCAGGGCTAACGGTTCGATGGCGTTAAAATTTGCATTTATATGATCACTGCCGGGCAGAAAAAAGCCCTTGTGAAAACTCCTCCTGAGAATATTGTCGCCGATTACTTCGGCCAGTTGAAGAAAGGCGGGGTTATCAACCGCACGGCTTACTTCCAGCAGGGCAAACACAGCATATGGGTCTGAATTATCCGTCTGCAGGTTCAGGGCGGTCTGTGCGCCGGGCTGGGCACCAGGATCCCCTAACCCCAGTCCCCGGAACATTGAACGAACCGTTTCCCAAAGATACTGGTCATTGCTTAGCCTGTAAGCCCTTGAAAAGGAAAATAAAAACTGTTCATTTGCTGCGAAAGGCTCCAGTACCCTTCCCTTGTTTCCGTAATAGCCGGTACGGGGGAATTCATATCCGGAAAGATCAGTCCCGTCGGCCCACATGGGCCTGAACTGATTGTTTACAGGATCATAGGCGTACCGGGCATACGATTTCATACCTTCAACAGACCAGTCAAGAAATTCTTTCCCCTCTTCACCCATGCGTTCGCTTAACTCGAGCTGGATAAGCTTTGGCAGTGTGTAGATACCCCCGTGAAAAAGGGCCCAGCCTTCCCGCGCTGTGCCGGGAAAGTCCTTTCCAAACTGATTCTCTGCACGATCGCCGTAGCTTGACCAGGTGAGTCTGCCTTCAAGGGGACCTTCTTCGGGTGGATCCTGACGGCGAACAGGCTTACTGTACTGGTAAACTCCCAGGCCTGTATCCGGATGCCTCGCCCTTACAAATTGTTCGGCCAGAAGTTTTGCCCATCTGAGTGCTTCTGTTTCATGATTTAGAAAATAAAGTATTCCACCGGCATATATCAGGTCCGATCCGGCGTTTATAAAAGTGAGGCCATCACCTTCAAAAAACGGTTCAGGCTGAATGAATTCGTTGTCCCACAGGTTCCCCATGGTCAGTCCGTATTGTCCGTGCCTGTTCATATCCAGCCTGCTCCAGTCAAATATGTGTGCATTCCAGAAAGCCCTCAGGAAATCTGCAGTAGCTTGGCTATCTACTTCCCACATCAGGTCATAGAAAGGGAAATTATTTTTGAATTCGTGGCAATTGGCATCAAAATGGCCTACCGGTTCCAGTGTGTTCATATCGATTATCTGGTGCCCGCCCCACCTGAGTAATCCACAGTCACTTTTCAGATAATTGAAATGATAGCTGATGGCATCCCTGGCAGCATCCCGGTATTGTTCATCGCCGGTGATATTGCTCAGTCCGGTAAGGGTGCGGAAAAGATTTTGCTGACTGGCCAGATTGTGAATTATAAAGCGTTCTCCTTCGTAAATCCATTCAACAGGCTCTCCTGTCTGGATATTAACCCCATCGGTAAGCAGCGGGGTAGCCTGGCCGCTCCAGCGGTCGCTGCCGCTGGCAAAGACGTTTTCGGCGAAAATCTTAACGGCCTCTAAACGCCGGCTCTCTGAGGGTGCCTGTGCGTTAGAATTACAGGAACTACCCAGCAGCATAAGGATTCCGAACGATAATGCAAGACAGGTTCCTGCAAATCTGTACAGTATCATGAAAGAAGCATCAGTTGCTCCCAAGGCCTTATAATCATGTATTTTCATTACCTTAACTTTTTAATTGAAATTGTAAGTTATAATTCTTTCATGAAATATTCACCACAAAAGTCAAAGTAAACCGTTCATATTACCTTTGAGCCGGCTTTAAGTTAAAAGGGTT
The DNA here is from genome assembly GCA_007135095.1 of Bacteroidales bacterium. Lineage (GTDB taxonomy): Bacteria > Bacteroidota > Bacteroidia > Bacteroidales > PUMT01 > PXAP01. Next base: position 5,155 of record SLJO01000074.1, read on the forward strand.
TTTTTAAAATGTTAAATATGAATGGAATTCACTTAACGGGAATAATTATACCGGTTTTCATGATCCTTGCGGGTATCGGAATTGCCGGAATCTGGACGGCCGACATCATTTCAGGAAAATTTTCTGATCAGGGAAATTTTTTCAAATGGAGGGAGGGAGAAAATTTGATGTGGCCCCATATACTGGCAGAATTTCTGATGGCGGCCGGATTGTTTAGCGGAGCTTTTGGTTTGTTTGCTGACTTGCAATTTGCATTGCCCGTTTCGTTTATTTCACTTGGAGCCGTAATATACTCCGCCATTAACAGCTCCGGATGGATACTTGCCGAAAAATCACGCTTAATCTACGGCATACCGATCTGGATAACCCTTGCGGGAGCAGTTATCTCCCTATTGATCCTGTTGAAATATTAAACCATTCTGTTTAAATACCATCTAAGGATTAATGATTTTGACAAACCTAAACCCTGAAGTTATGAAAACCACCCTGTTTTTGATTCTGCTACTCCTAATTCCCCTGATGATACCGGCGCATCAAACGTTAGACCACCAGAATGGTAAAGCCATAATAATCGCCATTCCTGCCAATGAAAAAGGAATTGATGCAGTAATAAGTGAACATTTCTCCCGCAGTTCCTTTTTTTGCTTTTATAATACAAAAACTGACAGTTACATATTCCTTGAAAACAGGCTTAGTGATGCGTCAGAAGGTGGCAGCCGTCAAGTAGTGCAGTTTCTGAAGAATAATGGGGCCAGCCAAATCTATCTGGTCAATGCGGGAGAAAACGCACAAAGACATTTGAAAGCATCCGGTATCCGTACTGAATCCGTGCCAGCGGGTCAGACTATCAGGCAGATTATAGATAAGAGGATAAAGGATCAGATCCGGAACTGATTATAATTCAGGCTGTGCTCCGGCGGAGCAATTTTTTTCAACACAGGGGCGAACTAACCGAATGTTAAGTATTGGGGCGCCCTGGAAATGATTTTGCCTGTAATGAAAGCCAGATCTTTTTTCAGGTAATTATTAATTGCAATTTATTCGTATTTTTAAACAAACTTTAACCCTGAAACACTGTGATAGATTTTTACGATGATATTTCGTATAAAACAAGCAAACTTATTACCAATAAGTACAGCACTTCATTTTCTATTGCAGTAAGCTACCTTCCGGCCGAAATGAGGCGGGCGGTTTATAGCATTTACGGCTTTGTCAGGCTTGCCGATGAAGTAGTAGATACCTTTAAAACCATAAACCAGGAACTGTTGTTAAAAAATTTTGAACGTGATTATTACGAAGTCCTGGAAAACGGAATAAGCATGAACCCGGTATTGCACTCTTTTGCAATAACTGTTAAAAAATACGACATCCCCCCGCATCTGGTAGAGTCGTTTTTCAGGAGCATGAAAGCTGATTTGGGTAAAAACCATTATTCCGATTCAAAGGAACTGGATGAATATATTTACGGTTCAGCAAATGTCGTTGGACTTATGTGTCTGAAAGTTTTTGTAAATGGAGATGAACAACTTTACTGTGAGCTGGAGAAACCTGCCATGAAATTGGGTTCAGCATTTCAAAAGGTTAATTTCTTACGTGATCTGAAAGTGGATATTGAACAATTACAGCGCAAGTATTTTCCTGATTTTGACGTAAATACATTTAATGAATCAGTGAAATATGAGTTGATTGAAGATATTGAAAAAGATTTTGAGGCAGCAAAAGAGGGTATAAAAAGGCTGCCTGGGAAATCGAAATTAGCGGTATTGATTGCTTTTGTCTATTACCGGCACTTGCTTTTTAAATTATCAAAAACCCCGGCAAAAGAGATAATGAAGAAAAGGATCCGACTGGCTGGCCATTTTAAAATGTTATTGTTTGGAAAAGCATTTTTGAAGTATCACCTCAATACACTTTAGCGATTTTTATGGCCGGAAAAATCAAGTAAATTTCAAAATCGTTGAATTGAAATAAAAATGGTTGTTCCAGTATGCCGGACAGAATCCAGGTTCCATATGGATACTCCCCGTGAAACTGCAACTACCAGATAATGTAAAACAATACTGTCTGAAAACAGCAAAGGTGGCCAGAAAACTTCTGAACTGCTTTGGATTGCACAAGATAAAAAATGAGAATCTGGTCGGTTCATCCACAATATTTGGATACAAAAGGGTTAGTTGCGCTATGGAGGGAAGCCATCCTGGCAAAATGCGTACTGGAAGGCAAAACAAAAGGATATAAAAATCATCCGCAACTTAAAAGGTTTAAAGCCCACAGAAAACCTCTTGATTGTTTAAACCAATATCTTTCAGATGTTTACAAGGAGGCTTTAAACAGGGGATATAATTTTGACAAGAATAAAATTCAATGGAGTTTTACACCCGTTGAGTTAGCTGTAACAAAAGGCCAGATTAAATATGAAACAGTCCACCTGCAAAAGAAATTAAAATTAAGAGATGAATCCAGGTATAATGATTTAATAAGTCAAACAGAAATAATTGCCCATCCATTATTTAAAATTATCGAAGGTGAAATCGAAGAATGGGAATATTTAAACAGTTTGTAATGGGAAACCGCATAAACAGGATCAATTATTCAATACCTGGCACTGAAGCAGTGCAAAAATTTATTATTTTATTCTACTTAGTAGGCATAACTGGTATAATAATACCCTGGACAAATCCATTATTTTTAAGGTTAATCCCCCTGGCGCTTATTCTAAGTTTCGTAATTCTTGGCATATTTCATGCTGGCAGATGGGATTCCAGGATTTTAACCGTTTCATTGTCCATCTATCTTTTAGGCTATGCTATTGAAGTTATCGGCGTGAATTCCGGGCTTATTTTCGGAGAATACCGGTATGGAGCTGGTCTGGGCCTTAAGGCATTCAGCACACCCTTAATTATTGGCATTAACTGGTTGATGCTGGTTTATGTGACTTCTTCAGTAACAGAAAAATATAATATCCGGGGTTTTACCGGAATAATTGCAGCCTCTTTGATCATGTTGCTTTATGATATGGTTTTGGAACAGGTGGCTCCCGAAATGGACATGTGGCACTGGGAGAATAACCAGGTTCCTTTACAGAACTATGCTGCATGGTTTGTTATGGCTGTTGGTTTCCATTCCATATTTAAAGCTTTTAAAATCAAAACACGGAACAGCCTGGCAGGGGTAATTTTAATCTGCCAGTTTTGCTTTTTTCTTGGATTGTATTTTTTCTTTAACATAATAAAATGATAAAAGCAAAACACAATATCTTCATGTATAATTTCATTAAAGGATACACTATATGGAAAATAGGAAGGAATTTTAAGGCTGTCAATATCATCGGGGATGTCAGGAAATCAAATCTTCCGATACTTCTTTTATCAAATCATATAAGCTGGTGGGACGGTTTCTGGGCAATGTATTTAAATATGAAAATTTTCCGGAGGAAATTCCATTTTATGATGCTTGAGGACCAACTAAAGCGGTATTGGTTCTTTAAATACACAGGAGGTTTTTCGGTGAAAAAAAAAACAAGAAGTATAAAAGAAACCTTATCTTATACTCAAGAATTGCTCAGCGATGGTAAAAATATTGTGTTGATTTTTCCTCATGGCCAGATACAATCGATGCATCAGCAGAATTTTCAATTTGAAAAAGGCATTGAGAGGGCTGTCAAAAATTTAACCGGCAAGGTTCAAATTTTATTCATGGCCAGCCTGGTCGATTATTTTTCAAGTCCCAAACCGGCAGTTTACATCTATATCAGTGATTTCATAGGTTCGGATCTAACTGTAAAAAATATTCAAAACAATTATAATGCGTTTTACAGTCAATGTGTTGAGGAACAAAAACAATTAATAGCCGAAATGTGATTTACCTGGCTTATATAAGTATTCTTTTTTCCGCGGCCCAGTTACTGGTTGCCCTTACAAACCTTTTATTCAGGCAGCCATTTCCGGCAAAAAACTCCGCGTTTAACGGATTGGTTTCTGTTTTAATTCCGGCACGCAACGAAGAGAAGAGCATTGGCCGCATTCTGTATGACTTGCGGCAACAGGATTACCGGAATATAGAGATAATAGTGTTTAATGATCTTTCTGTTGATAAAACTGCAGAGATTGTTTCCGCACACTCTGATACAGACAACAGGATCCGGCTCATCAATTCCGTTGGGTTACCCGATGGCTGGCTGGGTAAAAACTATGCCTGCCATACCCTGTCAGAATTCGCCAAAGGAGACTACCTGCTATTTTTGGATGCCGACGTGAACCTGAAAAAAGACATAATTATTAAATCAATTACTCTATGTGAAAAATTCAAACTGGGACTACTGTCAATATTCCCCACCCAGATAATGATTACTCTGGGAGAACGGATAACTGTTCCCAATATGAATTATATATTGTTATCGCTGCTGCCCCTTATTTTGATCCGAAAATCCGGTTATTGGTCACTGGCGGCTGCCAATGGCCAATTCATGTTTTTCAGTTCGGCACAATACCGCAAATTATCTCCTCACAAAAAAGTTAAGGCCCAGAAGGTTGAAGACATAGAGATTGCCCGTTATTTTAAGCAACATAGAATCAAAATTGCTTGTATTACAGGGATTTCAAACATCAAATGCAGAATGTATGAAGGATTCGGGGAGGCAGTGAACGGTTTTTCCAGAAATGTAATTACCTTTTTTGGTGATTCTTTTTTAGTTGCAGCCCTTTTCTGGATTTTTACCACACTGGGTTTTGTAGTTGTATTTATAACCTTAAACTTTTCTTTAATTGTTTTATATCTAACAATCGTAATTCTTACCAGGGTGATTGTATCAGTTATCAGTAAGCAAAACATATTGCTGAATTTGGTTTTCATTATACCGCAACAATTAGCACTGGGGTTATTTATTTACAAGTCAATAACAAGCAAGTATAAAAACCAGTACCAATGGAAAGGGCGAAGCATATCATAATGTGTGTTGTATTGACATTTTATTTTACTAATCTCAAAGCAGATTATGCTTCTGCTGTTTACAGATCGTATATCAACAACAATATGACCCAGTGGAGAAAGGTAATTGATGAAATGAGCGAAGTAAAAGGCAAAAGCAATGAATTTTTGATGGAACTGATTAATTACCAGTATGGTTATATTGCCTGGTGTATAGGTGAAGGCGACCGTGAACTGGCTGAAAAATATTTATCTGAAGCCGAAAATAATTTGCAGGAGATCGAAAATAAATCGGTTAAATTATCACTTGTATATTCTTATAAATCAGCTTTTTATGCATACAGAATTGGTTTGAACAGATTAAGGGCCCCGTTTCTGGGTCCAAGGACCGTAAAATTTGCCCAAATGGCCATTGAACACGATAAAGAAAATCCATATGGATATATCCAGTATGGCAACTCCCAGTTCTATATGCCTGCTGTATTTGGCGGTTCAAAGAAAGTTGCATTGCAGTATTTTAAAACGGCTGAAAAGTTAATGGAATCAGATCAGGAAAAAATAAAAGAAAACTGGAACTATTTAAACCTGCTTGCTTTTATCGCAATAACATATACGGAAATTAATGATTATGCGATGGCAAAAGCTTACTATGATAAAATACTTAAAATTGAACCGGACTTTTTATGGGTTAAAGATGAATTGTATCCGGCATTATTAAATAAAATAAAATGAACAAGACTGTTTTAGTGGTAGGAGCCGGACTTGGCGGTCTGGCATCAGCATTGCGTCTGGCTAAGAGGGGGTTTAGGGTGGAGGTTATCGAAAAAAATTCCCAGGCTGGCGGAAGGATGAACCAGATAAAAAAAGATGGTTTCACTTTTGATACCGGGCCGAGTTTTTTTAGTATGTCCTACGAATTTCAAGAATTTGCAAAAGATTGTAATATAGATCTACCATTCAATTATTTTGAACTTGACCCCTTGTATACCGTAAACTTCAGCAATAGCCCGAAGATATTCTATCTGCATAAGGACATAAAAAAGCTTGCAGAACAATTTAGGGACATTGAACCTGAATTTGAAGCAAATATGACCAGATACCTCAGGAATTCAGGTAAGTTGTTTCATGATACGGTGGATTTGGTTATAAAAAATAATTTCAATTCATGGTTTTCATATTTCACCACTTTGATGAGGGTTAATCCAATACATATCCCCGTCCTGTTTAAAAGTTTCTGGCAAGAGGTCAGGCAAAACTTCTCATCAACAGCAGCACGGCAAATTGTATCATTGGTAGCCTTTTTCCTTGGCCGGACACCTTTCGACACAATGGCTATCTATACCTTACTTTCCTACACCGAATTCAAGCATGACGGATATTACAATGTAGAAGGCGGAATGTACAAAATTATTGAAGGACTGGTTGCCGAATTGAAAAAGGAGGATGTGAAAATCACTTACAATACTGAAATTGAAGGCTATACTCAGAATAACAATAAACTGGACCACCTGATTGATAATGAAGGTAAAAAATGGACCGCGGATATTGTACTGATTAATTCGGATGCGGCAGTTTTCAGAAGCAAAATCTTCAAGCGCAAGGCCTATTCAGAAAAGAAGCTGGATAAAATGAACTGGACAATGGGATACCTTACATTTTATCTGGGTATAAAATGCAAACTGCATCAAGTGAATCATCACAATTACTATTTGGGAACCAACTTTGAAGAGTACTCGAACAATGTTATCCAAAATCCCGACACATTACAAAAACCCTATTATTACGTAAATGTGCTTTCAAAAAATAATCCTGATTGTGCCCCTGAGGCTTGCGAAAGCCTGTTTTTTGTTTGCCCTGTTCCGAATTTACAATATAAATCCAACTGGGATGATAAGGATAGCATAGTGAACAGTATCATAGCCGATTTTTCCAATCGCATCAAAAAGGACATAAAACCTGAAATTATTTCAAAAACGATCTACACCCCTCTGGATTGGCAAAGCCAGTACAATCTGCATCGGGGAAGCGGATTGGGTTTGTCGCATACTATGAGTCAGATCGGCGCATTCCGGCCGGCCAATTTCGATGAAGAATTTAAAAATGTCTTTTATGTTGGTGCTTCCACTATTCCCGGGGCCGGTCTTCCCATGGCAATAATAAGTTCAAAATTAGCCTGTGAGAGGATTGAAAAATTTTCAAACAGTTAATGAGCCTCTCAAAAGAAGACATGGGTTTATTCATTGCGTAAAAAAAGGGGTTGATGTGTGGCTATTTGCCACAACAAATTATATTAATAAATTCGTATCTTTAGGGTATAAATTATTGACCATGAAAACTAATATGAGAAATCGTCGAAAATTCATCAAAGATGCGGCTACCCTTGCGGCATTTGGCTTAATTGCTGACTGGGCCTCAGCAATTCCTGCAACTGACAGGTCAGGTGATATTTTACCTCAACGACAGTTGACAAGGGATGGTCAAAAAGTAACAGCTTTTTGTCTTGGTGGCTACCATTTAGGATTCATCGATAACCCGGCAGACGCCGAGAGAATGGTTGAGCGATCGATTGAGCTGGGAGTGCGGTTTTACGATAATGCACGAGGATACATCAATGGTCGCGCGGAAGAGTACATGGGTAAATTTCTTACGCCCAGATATCGTGACCAGATTTTCCTGATGACCAAATCACACGGGAGAACAGGTGAGGAAGTGCGGAAGATGCTGGACGAATCATTAAAAGCCTTAAAAACCGATTACGTTGATTTGTGGCAAATTCATAACCTTACAACTCCTGAAGAAGTAGACAGGAGATTAGAAGCAGGCGTTTTGGATGTTTTCCTTGAAGCTAAACAAAATGGCAAGACCCGTTATATTGGTTTTTCAGGGCACCAAAACCCTAAAACAATTATATATTTTTTAAATAAGCTTGATGGATTGGGAATTGAAATGGATACTTGCCAGATGCCATTAAATGTCTGCGACCCGTCGTTTGAATCTTTTCAACACCATGTTCTCCCGGCATTGCTTGAAAAAAAGTATGGCATTATTGCCATGAAAACCATGGCTGGTGGCAGCATGATGGGAGAACGGATAGACACTACTCCAAGAAATATTGAAACCAAAGAAATTCCTGATGTTGTAGGCGAGACTCAGCTTACTCATGCAAACCTTCACCAGTATGTTTATTCATTGCCGGTTTCCAGTTTGTGCAGCGGATGCCTGTTTATTCACCAATTAGAAGCAAATGTTAAAGTGCTCAGAGACATGAAAAAACTTTCAGAAGCAGATATGAATAAAATGGTGGAATATGCAGCTCCATATGCAGGTTTGATCGTTGAGAACTATAAAAGGATATTTTAACTATAAGCTGAAGAAAAAGGGAGACCCGCAGGGCTTATGAGACACCACCCGGGATTGATGCATCGGGGATGCTAATCCAGGCCCTTGTACCGGAGTGCCTGCTGCTTAATGGATGAACCGGATATTAAATCCCAAAAAACCACGAGGCAATCGAAAAATAGATCAGTACGCCACAAATATCGGCAATTGAGGTGATAAGTGGTGCACTTGCAGTTGCAGGGTCCAGTTTTAACCTGGTGAAAATAAAAGGCAAAAGCATGCCAACCAGACTGCCGGTCATCACCGTTAGCACCATTGTGATCATAACCACTATCACAACCTCTGGTGCCCTGAAACTTGCTACCAGTGCAACTGCAACAGCCATTGTAATCCCGAGCAAAAGTGCCACCAGGAATTCCTTACCGAAAAGCCGGAGCCAGTCCTTGGGCCGAACATCCCCGATAGCAAGGGAACGTATCATTAGAGTAGCTGATTGGGCTCCGGCATTTCCGCCGCTGTCAATAAGAAGCGGCAGGAAAAAAACCAGGGCAACAACTGATTCAATTACATCTTCAAAATTTGCAATTGCAGCACCGGAAAAAACATTCATAAAAACAAGGACCGAAAGCCATACGATGCGTTTTTGGTAAAGATGCAAAATCCTTGCTTTCAGGGGATTGAATATTGCATCCTGGATTGATCCGAACCTGTGGAAATCTTCAGTTGTTTCTTCTTCGGCAACATCCATAACGTCATCAAAGGTCAGGATACCCAGTAATATTCCTTTTGTATCAATGACAGGCAGAGCTACCCTGTCGTAATCCTGAAAAGCCCTGATCGCAAGTTCCTGGTCATCAAGAGCACTTAATGCAGTGAACCGGTTATCCATGATTTCAGCAATTTTCTGCCCGGGGGAGGCAAGGATAACTTCTTTGATTCTTATGTCATCAATCAGTTTTCCGTTATCATTGACAACATAAATTACATTAAGGGTTTCAGAATCCTTGCCAAATTGCCTTATATGATCAAGGACCTGTTCAATTGTGTATTCCGGCTTAACAGCAACATACTCCGGTGTCATCAAACGGCCCACACTATCTTCCGGATAACCAAGCAACTGGGTTGCAATTCTTCTCTCTTCAGCAGACAGGAGTTGCAATAACCTTTGAGTTATTTCACCAGGCAATTCTTCCAGGAACGCTGTTCTGTCGTCGGGATCCAGGTCATTTAACAGACTGGTAATCTTGCCGGTGTTCATTGCAAGGCTCTCAATTATTTTTTCCTGTTCTTCATGATTCAAATGCTGAAAGGTCTCCTTTGCCTGTTCCCTGGTTAGCAACCGGAACAGAAGAACATCATCCGGTTTAGGCAGGTATTCAATTATTTCAGCAATCTGAACAGGTTCGCATTCTTTGAGTTCACGCTTTAAAGCCTTCCATTTTTTGGTTTCAATTAATTCTTTGAAATTTTGCTCTATTCCGACCATAATATTTACCCCCCCCCCATTTATCTGCAATCAGGCACGAACGCCCTGCAGATTGTGTTTAAACTACAATTTCAACTCTTTTATCTTCAATCCTGCCATTTTTGATCCGGTTACATATTTCAGGTTTTTCCGGTTTTTGGCCCGGATTTTAATAATTAAATCAAATTTATAGAATTATTTTAAGCTGTTTTCATGGATTGCCGACTTTTATGCAAATCAGATCGCCGGAATTAATTTGCGGCTTTATCCTGCACTTTTAATTGTGCGGCAATATCCTGACCGGGGCTGCAGCAATCTAAACCGGCCAAAGGAATATGGGCTGTGATGAATTTAGTATCACTCCGTAAACTCTATCAGCCACAGGCCCGATTCGGCCGAGAGGTCGACCAGCGACCGGGCGTATTGGGACAGGGTCTTATAGTAGTTCATATGAACCTCTTTCATTGTCCGTTGTGCCTCAAGCACCTGGAGAAGGGAGACATCGCCTGTCTGATAGCTGAATACAATGGCGTCCCTCACTCTTTCGGCATCACTGAGGATTCTTTCCGTAAACAGAGTTCGCTTTTCTGTGAACAGCATGTACCTGTCCCACGAACTCCTGAGCCCTGCCTCGGCGTCAAGCCGGGTGGCCTGCAGCTGGGTGCGGGTTTGTTCAAGTGCATACATGCTCTGGCTCAGCTCCCCCCGGTTAAAACCTGAAAACTTAAGGGGTATGATCCCGATCTGCAGAATTTACCAGGTTAATAAGCAGGAACCTTTAAATATATTGGTTTTCAGGAGTGCAAAAATAAAAAAGCTCCCCGTGGGGAGCCATTAGAGATGTTTTAGAAAATTATTAGAATTTTATTAGAGATTCGGAATATATGCTCTTATCCATTGTGACAGCATGTTGGAAATAACACAATTCAGCAGCAGGAAGGGAGACGGATTATCAATTGAAAATCAGGTCCCGTTTTCAGAACTGCTACCTGTCAGTTTCTATTACATCCATTCCCAGAAAAACTGCTATGTCTTTAATCTGCCGCCTGAGGTCACCAAGGGTGGCATTGAGGTGAATTCCATATAGATAGGGTTGAAATTCCTGTTGAATTTTTCTTATGTCATCATGCTTAACTATAATCTTTGCCGTACACATTACATCATCAAGGTTTTCCCCTCCGGTATAAATAGCATGACCATCAACTATTTCACCAGTGTGCAATCTTATTCTGTTGAGAAGGGAATGAACCTCCCATAAGGTGACGGTCTCACCAACAGGCCATTCGGCTGTGAGTCCGGTGGACGACCCGGCTTCTTCAGGAATATCCCTCACGGGACTTTCGGCATGAGGAACTATTGAATAGGGAACCCTTCGTTCATCTCCATAGGGATTGACTGGTATCCCGCTGTGCAGTACAATTTCGGTAGAGTTATGGATGTCATACATGAAGTCAGCAAGCATGCTTGGTTTGCCGGTCATCAGATATGCCAGTACCTGGCTGATCAGCAGATCCGGGTAATTCTGACAAACAGCCATTATTCCCCTTGTTTTAAATCCAAGCTCTAACGCTACTCCGGGCCAGAACCGGTCTTCAAGCTCTCCGCTTCCTGTTACCGTCCGGATATGGGTGGACACTGCGTTACAATTATACTTTTCCCTTAACTCATCGAATGCAAGGTATGCCCTGGCAGTTTTTATTATCTCAGGTCTCGACGCTGTTACTTTTCGCGCATTCCTGATCCATTCATCGGCAATTCCTTCAGCTTTGCTTAAATCTGTTGTTCTGTATGCCTGGTAAAATTCCTGGGGCTCCGCCCGGACAATTTCCACACCAAAAAGTTTTGCAAAATTTGCAAGATAGCTTTCATTAAAACCCTCCGGAAAGGACTGATTATAATCGCCCCTGTAATTTACTCCTGCAATAGTTTCTTCTTCATGGTTTTTTACCATCAATATCCTGGTTTCCCCAAGCTCCTTTACAACCTTCATAAGCTTGATTTTATCCACCAGGTCATTGAACATTGCATCTCTTACAGCCGGCGAAGCAAGGTTTCTTCTGTCAAGTTGTGCGGTTAAGACCCTGCCACCCTTGTAGCCGGTTCCTCCCTTAAGCACGCTTTCCTCGGGCACTTTTCCGGTGGCAAAAAGGTGATAGGGCTGAGCATCCATAAACTCAAAAAGATTATATACAACTATTGTCGGCAGTCCGGTGAAAGCCAGCCTGTAATCACCATCAAGCCTCCCTATGATCAGCACGCCGTCGTAACTATCCATGTTACTTGTCACTTCATCAAATGCAGAGGGACGATTACCTTCCCATTCGATGAAATCAATTCCTGTGCATGATTGCCGGAGTTCATTTAAGACCTCATCATGGTCGGTAAAAGTTTCAGGAGCACCTCCTGATCCGGTGCAACCGCAGCCATAGGAAGTAAAAATGGTGAATATTCTCGTATTGCTGCTTTGTGCAAAAGTATTAAATGCAGAAAACGAGATTAACAGGATAAAACAGATAATCTTTTTCATAACAGGTTAGTTTTTGGTTTGTTTTACAAGTTACTTCTTTAAAGTGAAATGCTCTGCTGATCATAATGATTTCTTCCCCATTTTATCATCTTTTTATTTGGAAGTTTATCTCAAAGTTCATTAACTTGCTTTACAATTAATAAACCCTTTTCCAATTTAGATCTTTTCTTATGCCAGAAAATCCAAGTCAGGATGAATTAAAAGATGTAAATGAAGATTCAGTTCCTGCAGCAGCGGTTGGTTATGGGATATTGGGAGTTGTACTCGGATCAGTTATTGGCGCTGGTATAGTAACCGGAGTTTTTTATCTTGTTCGTATACTGCAATACTAATGGAGTTTCTGACAACTTTAAACAATATGAGAATTAACAACATATTACTAAAATATTTTCTGGAGGGATTTTTTTATGGATTAATTATAGGCAGCGTTGCTGCTGCAGCTGCTATTATCAAATTTTTCATTCTTTGATTAATTTTAAAACAGAAAGTAAATCGAAATTGCAGAAATCCGGCAATACATATTTATATAAAAAAAGAGCAATGCCGTTGAAGCATTGCTCTTTATAATATTGCAGCAGTTAAACTTTCCTGCGAAGGATTCCCTGAGGAACAATCCCGGAACTGACTGAACATTCTTCGGGCAGGCCTTTTAAACTTAATCGCCGGTGGAGCGAAAAGAGCCGGGGTGAAGCAGCTTTCGGCTGCCTCACCAGGTTTAGCCGGATCGCTTCGTTTTACAGATTTGGTTCTAAGGTTCATTTCTAGGTTGGCATATTTTAAAATGCTGCCGGTAAAGGCTTTCCCTGTGCTGCGTTTCATTAATGCGTTAATACGGGCAAGAAGCTCACGCATCACAAACGGCTTGACCAGATAGTCATCTGCTCCTGCATCAAAGCCTTCCACCTTATCGTCGGTTGTTCCCATGGCCGTTAGCATTATAACAGGCATCCATGGGTCTTTTGTCCTGATTTCCCTGCAAAGCTCAATCCCGTCCAACTTCGGCAGAATTATGTCGGTAATTATCAAGTCATATTTGTTATTAAATGCCAGTTTCTTTCCGGAAATACAATCATAAGCCAGGGTTATATCATACCCCTGCTCCTCCAGCCCACGTTTTATCAGACCGGCAACCCTGGTATCATCTTCAACAACAAGTATTTTCATAGTTATTTGCAATTCCTGGCATATGATAGTAACATTTGATTTAATCGTTTGTGTGATCGGGTAGTAAAA
>SLJO01000262.1 GCA_007135095.1 Bacteroidales bacterium
AGAATATTTAATGCGAAGGCAGACTTTCAAAAATATTCAGTATTAATGGTGTTTCTAAGGCGAATTTACCGTGGAGAATTATCTGGTGTTCTAAGGCAAATATATCGTGAGACAGAGAAATAATTGAATACTATATGAAGTTAACGCACGTGGAGACTACCGGCAGAATTTTTTTTCAGGAGGGGACTCTCCGTAAATAGTCCGTCAATCCTGTATTTCACCTCTCTTTACATAAAGGTAAAAAAGTTAACAGGTATAATCCAAAAAAATCATTAATTATTTTAGCTCATTCGTCACGCATTCAAAGCCGTTCATCAAAAGGATGCTATTGTTCCCGGAAATAGCATCCGTACAGTCAATATTCCGGAAAGGGGGATGGTTGTTTTCAATCTTTTACAGGGCCATTTTTTGACCGGACCAGGGTTTTTGCCCATACATAGCCGCGGGAGGGAACCGATTTTTGACGGTGTCGGGGGCTCTGACCCCATTCCCAATGCTTTTCAGGCGAGCAGCAACAGGCTGAGTGGCAGACAGGAGTTATTAAAAGGGTGCAATATCGCGCGGGTTTAAAAATAATTATTTACTTTGGTAATAAATTTATTAAAAAGTTACTGCCATGGAACACAAACCAAAATCACGCAGCCGGCGTGAATTTATTGAAGGTGCCGCGGCACTGGGCGTTTTGGGTGCCATCGGGACCGGGTATCTCATGTCTTCCTGCAGTTCATCAGGATCGGGGTATGAAATGCCTGCATTTCCTGATACTGCCCCTGACGGCCCGCCTTTGAAGGCAGGGCTTATTGGTTGCGGAAGCAGGGGTACTGGGGCGGCTTTCAATTTTATTGATGCCGGGCCCAATCTTGAAATTACCGCCCTTGGCGATGTTTTCCGTGACCGTGTGGATGGCTGCAGGAAATCGCTCAAGGAACAGCGCGGGGTCGACATACCCGACAAGAACTGCTTTGTGGGCTTTGATGCATACCAGCGGGTAATTGATTCCGGCGTGGATGTTATACTGGAGGCATCCCTGGCCTATTGCCGGCCCCTTCACTTCGAGGCTGCTGTGCAGGCCCGGAAACATGTCTTTCTGGAAAAACCTGCGGGTGTGGACCCCGTGGGCATCAGGTCAGTACTGGCATCGGGCAGAATGGCAGAGTCGGCCGGCCTGGTTGTGATTTCAGGAACCCAGCGCCGGCACCAGCGGGATCACGTCAAAACTTTCAGCATGCTGAAAAACGGGGCTATCGGCGATCTTGTTTCGGCAAAATGCTTTTATAATATCGGGGCACCTCCCTTTGTCAGAAGGCAGCCCGGATGGAGCGATATGGAAGCCATGATAAGGAACAGGGGAAACTGGAACTGGCTGACTGGCGATCTGATAGTCAATTTGCTTGTTCATAATATCGATAACCTGAACTGGTTTTTTGAAAAACATCCCGTCAGGGCTACCGGCTTTGGCGGCCGCCACCACCGTCCATCAGGCGATATGTATGATTTTTTCAGCGTGGATTATGTTTTTGATGACCAGAGGCATTACCAGGCAATGGGCCGTCAGATGGACGGGTGCACCAATAATATAGGTCAAATGATATACGGGACAAAAGGTTATACAAACTGCCAGAACAGGATATGGGACTACGACGGCAATATCACCTGGGAATACAGTTATCCGCACGATCAGGAGGGCCGGCCGATGACCAGGGACTTAATATCGCCCTATGACCAGGAGATAATAAATATGGTGACTGCCATAAGGACCAACAATCCTGTCAATGAAACCGAGGGACTGGCGTACTCTACTCTTACAGGTATTATGGGTCGGGAATCGGCGTATAGCGGACTGGATGTCAGTTGGGAGGAGATGATGAACTCGGGCTTGAAGCTCGGTCCCGAGACCTATAGCATGGGGCCTGTCAATATTCCCCCTGTGTCACCTGTTCCCGGCACACCGCCATCAGCATAAAAACCTGCACTCTTATTCCATTCCCGGCGGGAAGGGGGTGAGGGGGTTCAATTTCCCGTAAGCCGCACTGCGATAGTCTGCTGCCCGGTTCCGAGGGTCCATGCCGGTATCCGGATCTCAATCCGCTTCAGGCCCTGGATTTTTTTATCAAGATATAAAGGCGGCGGGTCGAGCGAAATAACAGAAACTGACAGATCCGGGTGGGAGAGAATCTCCATTCTCAGCTGCCTGCCATCCTGCCTTAATACAGCGCCTCCCGCGACTATCTCCACATTGGCGGTGGTCATCATTTGCCAGGTGATGCTTTCGGTCCTCTTGTTGGGCTCTATCATATCTTCAATTAGTATCGAACGGCTGTCTTCTTTATAAAACCTGCGGGTGGCACTGTTGAGGTTTTCCCCGTAGGAGGCCGACATGTCAAGGACAAATTCCGGCTGCGGCCCGTCATAATATTCGATTATCGGCACAAACCCGTCATTAACAAACAGCTGATCATTCACCGTAAGGGTTGAATGACCGAAATTGTTTGTGGAAAGCAGGGTCCACCGCTCACACTCCTGGCAATTTCCCCACAGATCAAAGCCTGCCTGCTCGACCTGGTTATAATCCTGCATTCCCATATCGACCGACCAGCGTACACCATCGAGCTCAAACACAAATGAGCCGGCATCCATATGACCATGAGGCAGGGTTCCCCGGCCGCCTTTTCCGCCAAAATAATATCTGTCGGGGTCATTATCACCATTTCTGAAAATCACAATTGGATTAACGCCATCTCCTTTCCAGACATTGGGGAGGGGGGTTTCGACTGCCGGCTGAAACTGCGACAGCCAGACCAGTCCCGCGCCGGCAGTGCGATCCAGCCTGCCCATGGATTCAGGGGGCATCATGAATTTTTCACTTTCAATATATGCCGGGTTTCCGGTCTGTGCACCAATCCAGGCCAGCCTGATGTCGCCGTTGCGTCCAGGGGAATCGCCGCAATCGGCAAAATTCCAGTACAGTCCGGTGGGCCCCACGCTTAAAACCCTGAAATCGGCGCTTTTCAGAAAGGCAGGATATGCGGCTATGCCAAAATCAGTCCCAAATGCACTGGTCAGCATAGACGAGGTAAGTATCGAAAACTGGGTTCCATATCCCCAGTAGGTAGGACCTTCAGGATACACGCCATCAGGGGCGTATTCATGCAGGGCATAGGGTATGCCGTCCAGCGAACGGGATATGGTTCGTGCTGCCAGGCCGGGGTCTTTTTCTGCAATGACTATTGAGGCGGCAATCATGCCGGCATTACACACCTGGTTCCAGTTTGTGGTCCCGTTTATCCATCCCGGTTCTCCCTGGTAGCTCGGGTTAATTCCTTTTTCGATAAGTGCATTTTTCGCCAGGGCTACAGTGGATCCGGGCAGGTCACTTCCTGCCCAGTCGACAGCCAGTGCAACGGCCATGGCCATCTCGGCCACATCCAGGTAATGTGATGGATTCCAGTCAGAAAAATTGCAGACGGCAATAAGCTCCTCATTGATCCTTTCCAGTATTGTCCGGTCATTTTCCACGAGATAAACCATGGCAAGGATATTCATACGATATAACATCTCGCGGGAAACTGACAGCAGCCGGCGGCCGGTAACGATCCTTTCCAGCAGGGGCCGGGTCATGATATCCCGGGCATTGAGCTTTATGGCCTGGTAATAATTGCCTGCCAGGGGATCGGTCTTGATTTTACCCTTTAGGTCTTCCAGAATTTCCGGAGTAAGGATAAGGCGGGGGGTTGATCTGGCAAGGTTCCTTCTGAGATATCTTTCAGAAACAGGATTATCCAGTTTCCTGATCCCATTTGCAGATGAATTACCCGTTAAAATCCCGTTATGGTCCGTTGCAGGGAAATGATTATCATGGCTTGCCTGCGCAGTTCCAACAGGGCTGTCGTGACCATGCATGTGTAAATTGTGCAGAAAAGCAAAGCCCAGTGTTAACAGGAGTAGTTGAATTGTAGTTTTCATATTTTTTCAATTAGGTCCCGGCCTCGCCGGCATTAATCTCCACATGCAATATACAAAATATTTGTCGCCGAACCGGTTAATTCTCTCACTCCAAAAAGCCGTATAATCATACCTTTGCAGGCAAGTATACGTTATAATAAAATATTCATTAAATTCGGCCATAATTTTTACTAATAATAATACCATCATGGATAATAAACCAAAATCACGAAGCAGACGTGAATTTATAGAAGGTGCTGCAGCGATAGGCGTATTGGGTGCTTTCGGGGCAGGACAGCTTTTGTCCTCCTGTGGCAGGGGAAGGGCAAAACATCAACCGCCTGTTTTTCCTGAAACAGCCCCTGACGGCCCTGTATTAAAGGCGGGCCTTATTGGTTGCGGCAACAGGGGTACGGGAGCGGCGTTCAATTTCGTTGATGCAGGGCCGAATTTGCAGTTAACGGCTCTTGCAGATGTTTTTCAGGATCGTATTGATAGTTGCCGTAAATCCCTGAAAGAGCAACGCGGTATTGATATACCCGATGAAAACTGTTTCGTGGGCTTTGATGCCTACAAGCGTCTGATAGATTCAGGGGTGGATATAGTCCTTGAAGCCTCGGTGTCTCATTTCCGGCCCCTGCATTTCGAGGCGGCCGTGCAGGCAAGGAAACATGTATTTATTGAGAAGCCTGCCGCGGTTGATCCTGTTGGTGTAAGATCGATGATGGCTTCCGGGAGAATGGCCGAATCAGCCGGATTGTGCGTTGTTGCAGGAACGCAAAAAAGACACCAGCTCGATTACCTTAAAACCTTCTCCATGATAAAAAACGGGGCCATAGGCGATCTGGTTTCGGCGAACTGCTACTTTAACAGAATGGCTCAGCCTGTGACCAGGAGGCAGGCAGGATGGTGCGACATGGAAGCCATGATACGAGACCGGGCCAACTGGACATGGCAGACAGGCGATTCGGTGGTTAACCTGCTCGTTCATAACCTTGATGTTATAAACTGGTTCTTTGAAAAATACCCGGTTACCGCAACCGGATTCGGCGGCCGCCATCGCCGGCAATCGGGCGATATGTACGATTTCTTCAGCGTCGATTTTGCCTTTGATGACGGAAAACGGTTTCATGCCATGAGCCGGGAAATTGACGGTTGCAGCAACAAGCAGGAGGATATCATTTACGGAACAAAGGGATATACAAATTGTCAGAACCGCATATTTGACTATGACAACAAACTGATCTGGGAATACGAGTATCCGACAGGTGAAGATGGACGCCCGATGAACAGGGTGGCAATATCCCCTTATGACCAGGAGATAATTAACATGGTGACTGCCATCCGTACCGGCAACCTGATAAATGAGACCGAAACCCTTTGCCGCTCAACGCTAACGGGCATAATGGGCCGAGAATCGGCATATACCGGAATGGATGTAAGCCTGGATGAAATAATGAACTCAAACCAGAGGATCGGGCCAACAG
>SLJO01000073.1 GCA_007135095.1 Bacteroidales bacterium
CATTAAACCTTTCCAGTTGAAATTCATCGTGGTTCATTACAAAATCATAAGGGCTGTTCCCCATAACCTCCATCATGCACTCTGCATTCCTGATGATCATTCTTCTGTTTCCCCATGCAATTACGGATGTCAGAAACCCTGAAATTTCAACATCCTCTTTTCGGCTGTATTTATGAGGCACCGATACAGGGTCAGACTCAATGAACCGGGGATGGTTGTATCTTTCTGCCCTTTCTTCAAGAAATTCTTTTATATTGTTGCCGGGGATAATCAAATTATCTCAATTTTTTTCCCGCAAATTTATTGAATATTAAACTTAATTAACTTTATCCCGGGTATATTTCTTAACTTTTTCTGTAATTGGATAAATTTTAATTATTTTCGTGGAAGGGCTGATTTATAGAAACAGACATAACCTTATTTAAAAAAACTAACTATTATGAAGAAAGTGCTGATACTGGGCGCAGGAATGGTTGTAAAGCCAATTGTTTCATACCTGCTTGAAAACGGCTTCCGTGTTACTGTAGCAAGCCGCACAAAATCAAAAGCCGGGGCAATGACCGGAGGACATTTACATGGTGCCGCGGTTGAATGGACTGTGGATGATACTGAAACACTCGACAAAATGGTAGAAGACCATGATCTGAGCGTAAGCCTTCTGCCCTACGCCCATCATCCCCTGGTTGCAAAACACTGCCTGAAACACGGGAAAAATCTGGTAACCACATCCTATGTGAAACCGGAAATGCAGGCACTTGATGAAGAGGCAAAGAAAAAAGGGGTTCTGATACTTAATGAACTGGGGCTTGACCCGGGAATAGACCATATGTCGGCAATGCGTATAATTGACCATGTTCACAACAAAAACGGTAAGATAGAGGAGTTCTATTCCATTTGCGGTGCACTTCCGGATCCCAAAACATCTGACAATCCTTTTAATTACAAATTCTCATGGAGTCCGAAGGGAGTGATCATGGCAGGCAATAATGACGGGAAATACCTGAAAAAAGGGAAAACAGTGAAAGTGGAAACAGAGGAATTGTTCAGTGACAGGTTCTCACTCGATTTCCCCGAAGTGGGCAGGCTTGATGTTTATCCAAACCGCGATTCACTTCCCTATATAGATCTTTACGGAGTTCCCGAGACCAAAACCATGTACCGTGGCACATTCAGGCTTCCCGGCTGGTGTGAAACCATGGATGCAATGAAGCGCCTCAACCTCCTGGATTACGGAAAAAAGGATTTCTCAGGCAAAACTTTCGCTGGTTTCATGGCAATGATGTGCGGGGCTGAAAGTACTGAAAACATAAGGGAAAAAGTTGCCTTACACCTTGGGTTGAAAACAGATGCACACCCCATTAAAGCAATGGATTGGCTGGGACTGTTTGAGGAGAAGCCTGCGGACAGGGGAACCGATTCACCTTTTGAGATCGTTTCCGACCTGATGATAGAAAAAATGATGATGAAAAAGGATGAAAGGGACATGGTTGTGATGCAGCATATTTTCGTGGCATCGTACCCGGATGGAGAAAAAGAGGTGATAAAATCATCACTTCTCAATTACGGCATACCCGGCGGGGATACTGCGGTTGCCAGAACGGTTGCGCTGCCTGCCGCAATAGCTGTAGAAATGATACTGGAAGGAAAGATAGACATAAGTGGTGTGCACATTCCGGTTATCCCCGAAATATACAATCCTGTACTTAACAGGCTTGAATCAATGGGAATAAAAATGAATGAGCAATTCGGGCTTCCTTTGAGCGAAAAGATTGATTAATCCTGTTTTGGATAATATGTTAAACAATCTGATTGGGGGTTAAAGGCTGGACTGCAAAATCAGGCATCGCAAAAGGCCGGGAAAGTAGCCGGCCTTCTCTATTTTTTTAATACCCTTTTTATATATTGATTTTCATTGAAAATAATCCTGATAACGTATATGCCCGGGGAATGCAGGAATGCTGGTATTGTAACCTCCATTACAGGTGATGTTTTTAAATAGTTTTGCCGGAAAACGGGTTTACCTTCCATTGATAATATCTCTACTGAAACGTCCCCGTTTTTGAGTGACAATATCTCAATTGAAATATTATCGGTGTAAGGATTTGGATAAACTGTTATACTGTCTTCCGAAGGTATAACATCTTCAATGCTGATCAGGATCTCTTCGGAAAGCCTGTTACATTTATCATCCATTATCATAACGGTAAACGAACCGGTTAATCTCTCTTCGTTTGTGAATGAGCGTGATGTAGCCCCGGCAAGAGGCTCATCGTCCAGAAACCATTGATAAAAAGGTGCGGTAATTGATGAAGTGTACCTTTTGTCACTCACAAATATTTCAGTTTCCTCAAGTGTGTTATCCATTACATATATTTCACGCGCCTGTTCATGGATTTCAGATTGATCTCCCGCTTCAAGAATTACATTGTAATACCCCTCTTCTTCGTAAACGTATTGAGGGTTTTGCTCATCAGACCAGCCGTTTCCTTCGTCACCGAAGTTCCACAACCAGCTGTCAGGATACCCGGAACTTATATCTGTAAAAAAAGTGACTCCACCGTTACAGGCATATTCAACTTCAAAATCGGCAAAAAGCACATTTTCACACTTATTAAAATACCAACCGGACACATCGCCTTCAAGAATACTTCCGGGCTCTGCAACCAGCATAGCTTCTCCTTCAGCCCTGACATTGTAAATATAAAGGTTGTCAAAGCAGTACTTCAAATTCCTGCTAACTGAAATTGTTGCAGGGTCTTCAGAAAGAGAGTGTATGATGATCATATCAGGGCCGTCCGGATCGATTGAAAAAGTGTCATTAATATTCTGTACTGTTCCGCCTGCCAAAAAAAGCCCTGAACCCTCTTTCAGATTAAGCTGATCAATACTGTTATTTCCGAGCAAAGACAAGCTTTCATAGCATGAAATATTTCTGAATGTATTTTCTCCGTTTACAATTAAATTTCCATCACGTACAACCAGTTCATCAAAGTCAGCTGAAGCAACATTTAACAAGGCTTCTTCACCTTCTCCCGGCATAAATTCAAATAGTGACCCGGCAGTTGCAATATTCAACTTCCCCTTTTTAACTGAAAAAGAATGGAGTCCGGTTATAACAGAATAAGAAATATCGAGATAAACCTCTGCAAATTCATCTGAAGCTTCTATAACAATATCCTTTACATCAACTGTATACCCCCTTGTATTAATTCTGCCGCCCTCAATAATTATTTTTCCTGCCCTCAGATCAGAGATAAGTTCCCACTCCCCTTCATCATCAATAAAGGCAAAAATGGTATTCCTTTCACTTAAGCGGCCTGTTTTAATTTTATTCCCTTCACCGTAAAATGAAATCAAAGAGCCGTCAGAAAAGAAGATGCTGTCGGTGATCAGGTAAAATGACCCGTATACTTCCATGCCGGAATCTTCTGACATGAAAATACTTTGCTTTTGATCATAGTTCCATACCAGGTTATGGCATTCTGCAAGCGCATTGATTGAAACGGTTTGTCCTCTTTCATTGAAAGAATTGTGATCAAATATTACGGTAGTTTCATTGTCGGGAATCATATAGGCAGACTCACCTCCTGAAAAATCCGACCAGTTTTCAGGGTCATTCCAATCGCCGTTTTCTCCTGTCCAGTAAAGATATTTATCATAGGTAGAGGAAAAGCCGGATGTGGACAATATGAGGGAAAAATCCTGACTGCCGTTTTCAAGTGTTCCCTTATGGCTGACCTGAACAGTATATTTACCCGGTTCAGGGTTTTCGACAAGGATCTTTTCAACATTATCCCTGAAGTTGTCTCCCCTGGTAGCTTTTGCAGAGGGATTTGCGGGATTTAATATCCATGGTTTATAGATGTTTCCGTTATCTGATGATATGCGGATATCGAGATCATTTACAAGCATCAGGTCAGGCGGGTTGATCTGAGGCTCCGGAGGCACTCCCGGCGGATCAGTCCATGAAACTGTGGCTGTTATGTTTTCAGTGCCGGTAGCAAAGATATCAAACTCATAAACCTCTCCCTCCATAAGGGTCAGCTCTTTAATTATATTATTGACGCCGTCTGACTGCATTAGCACCTCAGCTGCCTTTTCCACATTTAAAAGTCCCCATCCGTGACTGTAGTCGGGTCCCTCATTTTCCCCCGTTTTATTCACAGTATGGATGGCAAGCCCCTTAAGTGTTGCCGATCTCATTGGTCCGCCATAAATATTATTATGAAGTTGCTGCAAAAGAAGCAGTGAACCGGTAGCATTGGGAGCCGACATCGAAGTTCCGCTTTTTGTACCATAGCCTCCCGGTATAGCCGACAAAATAGTTCGGCCGGCGGCTACCAGGTCGGGTTTGACCCTTCCGTCATCAGCAGGTCCCCAACTGCTGAACGTAGTCATTATTACATCTTCGGGTGAAGAGTACCCTCCGGGAATTTTTTCGACTGCACCCACTGCCAGCACATTTTTTGCAACCTTTTCCGGTCCTATGCAATCCCACGGGCCGTTTGGCTGCCTCGATCCGTCACCGTGCCCGTTTCTGAAGTTTCCGGTTGACCAGACCGTCAGGAAATAGGGTGCTTCGTAGGCAATCTGATCAAGTGGCCTGCTTCTTGATTCGTTGTAAAAACCGAACCTGTAATCCTCAGTCGCATTGGGTGGGCCGTTCCATTCCCACTGTCCGTCAGATCTTGTCCAGCCCAGCCTTATCCCGTAAGAATGATTTGAAATAAGATAACCTTCAGCTGCAGCTTCAGCAAGCTGGCCAAGAAAGCTGTTCCAGTCATAACTGTGAATACCGGCTTCGAATGCCATACCTTTTGCCTGGGTATATTTCCCTGCAGCGGCAATTGTACCGGCTACATGAGTTGCGTGCTCACTTGTACCCCTTGAATCATCTTCAGATTCTTTTAAAAACAAACGGTTTTGAAATTCAGCATGCACAGTATCCACGTCACCGCTATCCCACACTCCGGCAAAAAACCCGCTGCCTGTCAAACCTGCTCCGGAACCACCTCCCGGATGCAACTTGTCAGCACCTACAGTGATGGCAGCACCATAATTATCTGTCTGATGATAAACAGGCATCCCTTTCGGATCAATATACTGTAATTCTATCACAGTCCCGTCTTCAAGAACCTTTCTGACAGGCAACCCTTCCTTCATTGCAAATATCTCAGCCTTTATCTTTGCATTGATTTCAATATCATAAAAATGCCTCGAAAGTGTTTCGAGTCTTATTTTTTGCACCGGTTCATATTTGGCATTCTGAGCATTTAAAGGATAAAAATCAATTCCGGCAAAAAAAATTACCAGTAATGCAATTTGAAACAGCTGACACAGATAATTTTTACAATGCATATTTACATTTTATTTGGAAACTCCAACACTAAGATATATAATATATTTTAATGGTAATGGTC
>SLJO01000066.1 GCA_007135095.1 Bacteroidales bacterium
AAGGAGCTGCAGGATATTATCGCCATTCTTGGAATGGATGAGCTTTCGGAAGAAGATAAACTGATTGTTCACCGTGCACGCAGAATACAGCGCTTCCTGTCGCAGCCTTTTCATGTGGCCGAACAGTTCACAGGTCTGGCCGGCGTTCTTGTGTCAATTGAAGATAATATCAAGGGATTCAATATGATCATGGAAGGCAGGGTGGATGAATATCCGGAGGCGGCGTTTAACATGGTGGGGACCATTGAGGATGCCATCGAAAAAGGCAACAGGCTGCTTGCCGAATCAAAAATATAAACCACCCCGATTATGTATCTTGAGATCCTTACCCCTGACAAAACGGTATTTTCAGGAAAAATATTGTCGGTCACACTGCCCGGAACAAAAAGCCCTTTTACCGTATTGAAAAAACATGCCCCTTTTATCTCCACGCTTGAAAACGGGCAACTGGGACTCGAGACTGACCAGGGTGATTACATGGTGTACACCATTGGGCAGGGTGTGGTTGAGGTCAGGGAAAACAAAATTGTGGTGCTGATAGAGAAAATTTCATCTGCAGAGTTGTGACGGTTAAAATAACCATCAACCGGCAGCTGTTATTCGCCACTGCCGGCCTGAATGCACAAACCATGCACTCTCCAGGGTGCCGGCTGACGAATACCTTGATTATGTCAGCCTGCCGCGGATACAGATGCTTTACCAGGGAGGATCGGGCCGGGTGTGTGTTTTGCCAGTTATAGAGGAAATGAGATGAAGGAAAATCCAGATAAAGGGGACACCCCCGGTATGCCTGTTAAATTTCTTGTTATCAGGTTCAGCTCGATTGGCGATATAGTTCTGACTACCCCGGTTATCAGATGCCTGAAACAGCAGGTTGACGGTGCCAGGGTGCATTTTCTTACCAAACCCGGGTTTGTGCCGGTAATAAGCTCCAATCCCTATCTCGACAGGATCCACCAACTCGAAGGCATCAGGCAGACGATACAGGCCATAAGAAATGAAAAATTCAATTACATTATCGACCTGCATCATAACCTGCGCACCGCCAT
Organism: Bacteroidales bacterium; assembly: GCA_007135095.1. Lineage (GTDB taxonomy): Bacteria > Bacteroidota > Bacteroidia > Bacteroidales > PUMT01 > PXAP01. Next base: position 1,050 of record SLJO01000066.1, read on the forward strand.
TATCAAGTCGAGGCTGCCCGGGATATCCTTTTCATTTAATAAACTGAATACCCAGAAGTGGTTGCTTGTTAATTTCCGTATCGACCGGTTGCCGGGAATTCATATAGTAGACCGGTACCTTGAGACCGTCGGGGTTTTTAATGTACAAAACGACCGGCAGGGACTGGACTACTTTATCCCCCCTGAGGATGAGCTTGATATAGCTGCCTTTCCTTCTGTATTCCAAAGGGGCTATATTGTTTTTGCAATCGGGGCCAACCATGCAACAAAGCGGCTCCCCACTGAAAAAATAATCGCCCTGTGCAGGAAGATGAACCTGCCCGTCATTCTTGCAGGGGGCCGGGAGGATGCCGGAAGGGGCGAATTAATATCAGCCGGCTGCGGTGACATGGTACTCAATGCATGCGGGAAATACAACATAAGCCAGTCAGCTTCCCTGGTAAGGCAGGCAGATGTAGTGATCACTCATGATACCGGGCTGATGCATATTGCTTCTGCATTCAAAAAAAAGATCATTTCCCTCTGGGGCAACACTATTCCCCGCTTCGGAATGGCCCCCTATATGGCCCATGATGAATCGGCAATATTTGAGGTTGAAGGACTGAAATGCAGGCCCTGCTCAAAACTTGGCTTTGCAAAATGCCCCAAAAAACACTTTAAATGCATGATGGATCAGGATGTGGGTCTGATTGCCGGATATACTGCAAAGTTGTATGCAAACAGATAAACGGCGGCAACAGTAAAAAGAGTCGGCCGGGGAAAGAAGGCATCTGGAATAAGCCATTGAAGAGGCACAGAAATAATGCAATCCGACCCGTAAATGCATTCCCTCCAAGGCTATATCGAAGTTCTCCCATAAAGGCATATCGCAGAATACCGGTAATTGCCGGTATTTTTTGTTAAGTGATTTTTGACTATTCCCCGACAAAAATAATTACCCCCGGCAGCTAAATCGAGCCAACTGGTGAACAAATATTGCGATTTGCTGTTCTGACATTACATTAAACCTTACAACAAACACACCATGAACAGGACAATATTCTTTAAAGCGTTCTTTCTCATTACCGGAATTATGTTGCATTTGACAAGCTGTGAAAAAAGCGGTTTGGAAAACGAAACTGACAAGAACATTCCCCCTTCTGACCAGGAAAAGATAATAATAACCGGCGAGGTGGTGGATATTGATTCCAATATTTACAAGACAGTAGCTATCGGCAAACAGGTCTGGATGGCAGAAAACCTCAGGACCACCAGTTACAGCGACAGCACTGCCATCGGTTTCCCTGACGGGGATAACGAGCTGTGGGCAACCAGCACAGAGGGTGCTTATGCATGGTACAACAATGAGGAACTAAACAAGGATTTTTACGGTGCCGTATACAACTGGTATGCCGTAGTGGATGCAAGAAATATTTGCCCCACGGGCTGGCGCATTCCCAACAACACCGACTGGGAATTGCTGGAGAGCTACCTTAAAAAAGAATATTCTATATCAAATCACAGGGACAGCATCAATGGTTTAGGCAATAAACTCAAATCCTGCCGCCAGGTGGCCTCTCCCCTGGGGGATGGCTGCAATACAACGGTGGATCCGCGCTGGCGCCTTCATAGCATACATTACGGAACCGATGATTTTGGTTTTTCCGCCCTGCCCGAGGGCAGCCGCAACACATCAGGCGGCTACATTTCCAATCCCGGCTCCTATGGTCACTGGTGGAGCAGCACAAGCAGCAGTCCGGAAGAAGCCATTGTCCGCTACATCACTTATGACCATGGCGCACTATTCCGCACCGCCGCCAGCAAAAAAAACGGCTACTCGGTGCGATGCATAAAAAACTGAACACTTGCAGCAGCATTCACTGCGGTCCGGCTCAAAGAGATCCTGCATCGATCGAGAAAGAGAACAGGAATGATATCTCGTCCCTGCCCGGGATATGAGCCAGGCCTGCGCTTAAATTAATCGGGAAAGGGGCCCGGAGCACATAAAAATTGGTCGTAACCATAGCCCCCCATGAAAAAAGCGTTTCATTTTCCCACTCCCCCATTCCGTTGCCTGTACCGTTCCTGTGCCGGTTTGCCCCCGTCTCGGCAAACAGCTCCGCATGGAAGCGTTTAAGATATATTACACCCGGCAGGGGTATGCTCACATCCGGATATAAAAAAGGAAATGAATAGCTGCCTTTTACCAGTTGCAGGTTTTCGCCGGGCTCCTGTGGATAACCCCGTGGCAGCATTAAATGATTTGCATAATAGTATTTGACAGGGTACTGTCTTTGCAGCGCGCCTGTGATCCTCAGACTGTGATGGGGCAGCATCCCGGGAAAAAAAAGGGTGAGCTCGGCCGAGCTGATGGATCCCAGGTTCCCGGTATCAAAGGGTGTATCATTCCTTCGAAGGGTTAAAATCTGGCCCCACTGCGGGGCCAGGTCGCGCAGGCTCCTGCGTGAATACCGGTAGGCAAAAAATCTTGTTGCAAATGTTACAATGCCCCTTTCATATATATCTTCCTGTTCATTATGAAAAAGTGAATTGTTGTAATTGAACCCGAGCATGGGCCGAAGGCCTGCAATATATCGGCCCGAGGAAAGGTTCAGGGGAAGGGAAACGGCACCATGCAGGTTCAGGAGGCCAGGTGAAGAGGCATTTAGCGGGCCTATAGTGTCGCGTCCCATAAAAATCTGCGGCTCATCTCCGTAATCGAAAGCTGCTTCGAAAACGGGATACCAGCCCTTGTAGATAAAGCTGGCGGAGGCAACATGATGCCCGTTCCTGTATGAATATCCTATAAAGGTATTGGCCGTATTCAATGAATTCTGCGAGAGCAGCGTTATGCCTGGAGATACAGGCAGTTCTTCGATATTCAGATCATTGTAATCATAATAGAACGGCGACCAGCTATGAAACCTGAACAGGTTCATCCTTTCCCTGTATGGCCGGATTTGCCACCGGGTGGTATCAGGCTCGCTCCTCCGCAGGACAACTCCCTTTTCCTGGCCCACAAGTAATTCAACAAGCTCATCACGGAAATATTCCTCTGCGTCCCTCACTCCCAGCAAATCAGTATCGAAGGGCGAACTGGCCAGATCAAATCCGTTAATAGTGTAATCTGACCAGGCAAGGTTGGTGCCCGAGGCTGAAAGGGCTCCGTCAAAAGCTCCTGAAGCGGATAATGTAACCGTGTAATGGGTGCCGTCCTTATCATCCAATGCATAGAGATTGTCAATGCCCGAAAAATCGGAATGAAAACAAACCAGCTCCCCGCAGGGAAAAACACCCGAGATACTGGCCATCGATGGCTCACGGATTATGGCCCAGGTCCCTGCACGGGTATCGAGTGAAAGAATGGAGGTGCCCTGCGTGCAGACCGCGGTTACCAATATATGGTTGCCGTCAGGGCCGAATACAGGCTGTTGCAGGTTCTTTCCTTCCCTGGCAGGAAATGCAGCCCTCACCTGGCCGGTAGCCGGATCAAGCAGCACGATATGATCATTGTTTGCATTATCTGTTTCCACTACAGCAAGAGTGTTTCCGCCCGGACTAAAGGCCGGGGAAAAATAGCGGCTTCTGGAACTGATCCGTCCCGCCTGGCCGGTTTCCAGGTCTAGCACCCTGATAACCGAATAATTAGCAAGCCTCCATCGCAGATCAGGCTGAAACTCCGACCATGCCAAAAGGCTTCCTGAAAGTGCCAGGGTGGGCGAAGATAATGGTCCGGGATAGAAGATGCTCACCTCGTTACCCTCCAGGTCCACCTTCACAAGTTCGTCGATCTGTGCGATTCCCGACTTCAGGGCCACAACGGTCGAATCGCCCGCCCATACAGGATACCTGTAGTTGAGATAAAGGGTTCCTTCACGCCTGTTGAGTTTATCATAAACTTCAAAGTCACGGCCGTGGTGCAGCTCACGCCATTCATCCCTGATGCCGGAAATCACGCTGTCATGAAGGCTGCTCATGCCCTTTCCGGTATCGTGCCTCAGGGAACGGTAAAACGGAGCAAGATAGTAAGGTCGCCTGGCAGTGTAATCAATGACATTTTCCCATATTTCCTGCCCGTATACTCTTCTTAATTCAGATACCATCTGGTAACCATACTGATAACGGTCAGGAACATAGTCCCTGAATGATCCGTGCAGGTACTTATCGTAGCTGTAAATTTCCGGGCGGTTCAGAAGAAGCGTGCGCACGGGCATATAGAAAGAAGGTGTCCGCCCCCTTCCCCCCAGGGTGAGGGCTGTTTCAGCGACAACGGCATCACCCTCATAGAACCAGCCGGGTATGCGGCCGGTGGACATTCCGACGGCCTGCTCGCCGAGCAAAAGGGATAAAG
>SLJO01000053.1 GCA_007135095.1 Bacteroidales bacterium
ATAAATTAATTTATAATAAATTAATATTCAAAACGTATGAAAAACTTTTACACTGCTATTTTATTGATTTTTGCCAGCATGCTGGCTTTTTCACAGGAAGCCCTGGTGGAGGAAGACTTTGATTATCCGGTGGGCTCCTTTCTGACGGAACATGGGTGGGTTATTCAGTCCAGCGGGGAGGTGAACCCAATCCAGGTCGTGACGCCCGGACTTAGCTTTGAAGGCTATGTGGGATCCGGAATTGGTAACGCTGCAGGTTTGAAGAATTCCGGTGAGACCCTGAATAAGCGGTTTACTCCTCAAACAGAAGTAGGTCCTGTGTATGCTGCTTTTATGGTGAATGCCACGGCGAGTGTTGTTCCGGATGAAGACGGCGCCAATCCAAGGCCTTACTTTTTGCATTTCTATGACCCGGAATTTCACACGGCTCATAGGGGAAGGACCTTCATTGCCGATGCAGAGCAGGCCGGAAAAATGCGGATCGGGTTATCCTTTAACAGAAACGCGGCCCAGGCCTATACGGAGGATATGCTGGATTTTGAAACCACTTATTTGTTGGTCCTCAAATACGAGCTGGTTGAGGGAGAAAACAATGACTCTGTCAGTCTTTATATCTTCCATGAAGGGCAAGATTTCTCGGTGGAGCCTGACACCCCCACATTGGGGCCCATCGTTGCTTCAGGAACGCAGACCGACATTATCCCAACAGGGATCTCCCTGCGCCAGTTTGATGAATCGCAGCGCATTGTTGTGGATGGTATACGGGTCCGCAGGGACTGGAATTTTTTAGACCCTGCAACATCTGTTATTGACCGCCAGGACAAATTGGAGGCCACAGTTTATCCCAATCCTGTCACAGACGGTGTATTCTACATTAAAGGCACAGAAGATACTGACACAAAATTTGATGTATACGACATGGCAGGTCGAAAGGTGTCTGGAGGGATTGCCGGAGGTGGTGCAGTAGATGTAAATCACCTGCAACCTGGCATTTATGTGGTAAAAATTTCTGACAATGGATTTGTTTCCAATTCAAGAATAGTGATTCAGTAGGTTAAACTTTGTTCGAATGATAAGATTGACGGCCCTTTTTTTGGTGATTCCTGCTTTTGCTGCCAGCCTCGCTGCGCAGCAAAAGCAGGAAATTACGGACAGGTATTTTTTTGATCCTGACATAGTCTTTAATACCCCAACCTTGTCGATAGATGAAGACAGGTTTGCCAGTTACGAGGAGATTATTGACTGGATAACGGTGCATTTATCAGGGCATCCTGATGTGATTGTTGAATACATAGGAACAACACCTGATGGGTATGACATTCCTATTATCTACCTAAGAAAGCAGGGTGTATCGCCCGATTTGAAGGTTTGGATGCAGGGACTGTTGCATGGCAATGAGCCCGGGGGTACGGAGGGTCTGTTTTTTCTGGCCACGCAGATCTTGTCTGACGAGCATATGAATGAATGGTTGGAGCACATATCCCTGGCCATCCTGCCCATTGCCAACATTGACGGGTATCTGAATATGCAGCGCAGATCTTCTGGCGGGCTTGATTTGAACCGGGACCAGACAAAATTCGCTGACCCGGTTAGCCGGATTATAAGGCAGGCATTCACAGACTGGGCCCCGGATATTGCCTTTGATTTTCACGAATACCAACCTACCCGCAATGCCTATGCCGGATTGGGAGAGAATGGGGCTAGCATTGCTTATGATTTGCTTTTCCTCCCTTCCGGACATTTAAACATTCCTGAGGAAATCAGGAAGGGCAATGTGGAGGTTTTTCAGAAAGAAGCAGAACGCCTACTGGATAAGCATGGTTACAGCCATGCTTTTTACTTTTCTGCAGACACCTCTGGTGATGAGCTGATTTTGAATAAAGGAGCCCGAAGTCCACAGTCCAGTTCCAGCTCTTTCGCATTGTCCAACGCGTTTTCCATGCTGATTGAAACCAGGGGCATAGGCATTGGACGGACTTCCTTGGCGAGAAGGACGCATTCGGCCTACCTGGCGGCATATGCCGGACTGCAGAGTGCCGTCAAGCAGAAAGAGTATTTGTTCGAATTATTGGATGCTGCCAGGTCTTCCACCCTTGATTTAAGCCAGGACATTATCGTAACCAGCCAACCTTCTGAAAAATACTATTTGCTTCGCTTCATAGATCTGGAAACCTCGGAAATCATTGTGGAGCAAATCAAGACAAGGGATGCGCTGGACATGACCCCGATGATTACACGCAGTAAACCCTTTGGGTACATTATAGAGGATTGTACACAAAGAGAAAAGGAAATATTGCAACTGCTGGGATTGGAGATCCAACCCTTGAAAAGAGGCAGGTATGAGGTGGAAAGTTTTGCAGTAACCGCCTTTGAAGAGGCTGAAAATACCTGGGAGGGAATCCATGTACTGGAGGTTGAAACCGATGTCTTCAGGCAAAGGAAGAGGTTCGGGAAAGGGGCATATTACATTTCTTTATCTCAAAAGAATGCAAACTATGCCATGACTTTGCTGGAACCGGAATCTAACAATGGTTTTATCTCATTCCGGGTTAGTCCGGCTTCACCGGACTCCGTGCTGAAAATTCACAGACTGGTGGAAATGAAATGATGCGGCTGGTGCCCGAACGGAACTGGAATTTAAAAACACAACAGATACAATTAAACATTTGGTTATGAAAAGGAAATTAATGATTGGTTTCTTTGTGATGCTGTCATCTTTGCTGAGTGCCCAGGATGTCACTGTTACAGGAACGGTAACCTCTCGTGAAGGAGGATATACAATTCCCGGAGTGTCGGTGTTGGTCAAGGGTACCACCATAGGTACCACGACTGGGGCCGATGGAACCTACACCCTGAATGCCCAAATGGGCCAGACACTTAGGTTTTCCTTTATTGGAATGAATACCAAGGAGGTCATCATAAACGCTGCCGTTATCGACGTGCAAATGGACTACTCCGTTAGCGCCCTTGACGAGGTCGTTGTGGTCGGATATGGCGTCATGCGAAGGAGCGATATCACGGGAGCTGTTGCTTCAGTAGATGAAAAAACACTGGAAAACAGACCGGCGCCCAATTTGATTAATTCTTTGCAGGGGGCAGTGGCAGGTTTAAGCATTAGCATGCTTGGATCGAACGCAGAAGGAAGCGCCACACAAACCCGGATAAGGGGAAGCCGATCAATTACTGCCTCCAATGTCCCGCTGGTTATCCTGGATGGCATTCCCTACAACGGGAACTGGGCGGAAATCAGCCCTGGAGATATCGAATCCATTGAGGTACTTAAGGACGCTTCCTCAACCGCTGTGTACGGAGCCCGTGGTGCAAATGGTGTCATCCTCATTCAGACAAAAAGTGGGAAAAGAGGGGAAAGGCCGGTAATGAGGTATGAATCCAGCTTTACCATGCTCACACCCATCAACATCCCACAAATGATGGATGGAGAGACGTTTTATAAAAGAAAGCAGGAGGCCGGTCAGGTATTTTCCTACACAGAAAACGAAATGTATGAACTAGGGGAATCAACCGACTGGTTAGATCTTGCGCTGCGTAATGGAATGAACCACAGCCATACAATTTCATTAAGAGGGGCGGGTGAGGCTTCCCGCTATTTCATCTCCGGTAATTTTGCAAATAACCAGGGCATTGCCAAAAATGATGACTTCAGCCGCATCACCCTCAGAATAAACTTCCAGCAGGATATCGGTACATATGTGAGCATTGGAACGAACACCCAGTACGGTTATTATGATCGCAGCGGCAATGATGCGAATTTTAGTGATGCCTTCCTGATGAATCCGCTTGGGCGTCCATACAACGAAAGTGGCGACCTTCGATTGCAAACCTGGGAGGACAATAATTACGCCCGCAACCCACTAAGTCCATTGAACGAGATTAACAACAACTACAAAAACATGTTGTTTACAAATAATTTCGTTGATGTGACCTTCCCCATTGAGGGATTGTCATTTAAGCTTAATACGGGATATACTTACGAAAACTTTACCGTGCAGAACTATCAGGGCAGGAACACTTATGAGGGCGCCATGGCCAATGGCATCATGAACGTAAATAATCGTTATGATATTGATTGGATCATCGACAACATTGTTTCCTATAACCGGGTTTTTGGGGCACATGCACTCTATTTTACAGGCCTGTATTCTGCCCAAAGTGCCAGGAGTGAAAGAAGTTCAATCGAAGCCAGTGATTTTCATAGCGACTTGCTGACCTTTTACCAGCCGGATAAAGGGAGTGTATTAATGGCTTCTGCGGGACAGACAAGGTCGGCCCACCTTTCACAAATGGGGCGCCTGAATTACAGTTACGACTCCAGGTATCTTTTTACCACGACAGTAAGGAGGGACGGATATTCTGCCTTTGGTGACAACACCAAATACGGGATTTTCCCTTCTGTGGCAGTCGGATGGAACCTGATGAATGAAGATTTTTTTCAGCGCTCCACCTTGGGCGAAACCATTAATAATCTCAAAATCAGGCTCTCCTGGGGTAAGAGTGGGAATGAGGCCATCTCCCCATATGCCAGCCTGCCTGTCCTTCGTGGCTACGATTACCTTACAGACAGCCATTCGCCGGCATTTGGATTTTTCCCCTCCAGACTCGCCTCCCCAATGCTCGGTTGGGAAACCACCACTTCGTTTAACCTGGGGATAGATTTTGGTCTTGTGCAGGACCGCATACATGGCTCCATTGAGCTGTATGAATCAAACACGTACGATTTGCTGCTGAGCAGGACCATTCCATCCATTAACGGAACGAGCACAATTCTTGAGAACATTGGACAAACAGCCGGCCGTGGGGTGGAGTTGCAACTTTCCTCAGTAAACATGCACAGGGGCAAGTTCCAGTGGTCAACCGACTTGAGTCTTATGCGCGATCGGTCCTGGCTCGTGGATGTGGGGCTTTATGATGAAAATGGGAACCCCATGGATGACATCGCTTCTTTGTGGTTTATAGGCGAACCTGTGAATGTGAACTATGACTATGTGTTTGACGGGGTTTATCAGGTTGGGGAAGTTCCGCCGGATGCGCCCTTCAATTCGCAGCCAGGTTACATCAGGTATAAGGACCTGAACGGCGACGGAAACATCACACCCGAGCACGATCAAAAAATCATAGGATCCCGGATACCAGCCTTGATGGGGGGGGTGAACAATGTCATCAGCTACGGAAATTTCTCAATGTCTATTTTTATCCATGGTCAAGTCGGGGTTACGCGGCCCAATTTTTTGATGGCAGTACATACCATTTCATACAGAAGGAATCAGCTGGACAAGGAGTTCTGGTCTGAGGATAATCCAATCAATACTTATCCGGCCAATGTGGCTGATGGTTCTGTAAATCCGGCCAGGATGAA
>SLJO01000153.1 GCA_007135095.1 Bacteroidales bacterium
CGGGTTTTTTTGTTCTGCAATGAACCCGTTTTCACGGGTTTTTTGTTCTGCAATGAACCCGTTTTCACGGGTTTTTTGTTCTGCAATGAACCCGTATTCACGGGTTTTTTTGTTCTGCAATGAACCCGTTTTCACGGGTTTTTTGTTCTGCAATGAACCCGTTTTCACGAGTTTTTTTGTTCTGCAATGAACCCGTATTCACGGGTTTTTTTGTATTTCAGATTCTTTGTAAAAGGGTGATGGCACCCCCTCGGGCGGAATACAATAGAGCAGGAAAAGAAGTTTTGATTACCCGGTAGTTTCCGAAGATATGTGCAGGCGGAAAAAAATGTTAAAACAGCATTCCATTAAAACATTCTCATATATCGATTGTTGTATATTTTAGTGAAACTAAACTGATTATTAATAAAAACAGGGGTCATGAAAAATATTTTGTGGATGACAGTCATTATGACGGTTATTATGATCGCCTGCGATACCGACGATAATGATACCGATACCGAACAGCGACCGGCAAATGAAGTGGGGATGACCGCTGCTTCTTTTGTACCCGCTGACCTGACAGTGACGGCAGGAACCACTGTCCGCTGGGTAAACACTAGTAATGTAGCGCACAATGTAGTCAGTGAGACAGGCCTGTTCACCAGTGAAATATTAAATCCCGGGCAGGCTTACACCTTTACTTTTGATGTAGCCGGAATCTATGACTATGAATGCACTATTCACCCCGGCATGACAGGAACCATAACCGTGCAATCAGGCGGGAATTCGAATGGTTCCGACGGTTACTGAATAATGACACTATTTACTAATCAGGCTGCTGTGATTGATAGCGGCTTATAGTTGACTGGAAATCATCGACAAGTTCACCGAAAATATCCTTGACGGTGGTTATCTTGTCGGCAAGATAAGCATTGCTTCCTGCAAACGCATACCCGCTTTTCATGTTACCCTTGTAGGCATTGTACAGGGCAGTAATAATGCAATATGGGCTGCTGGATACATCGCAGGTTTTAATACAATGGAAAGGACATTTGATAGGCCTTTTCAATCCACCCTTGATCTTATCAATAAAATCATTCCTTACCGCCCTTCCGGGCATTCCCACGGGACTCTGGATAATTTCCATATCACTTTCCCTGGCATTGACATAACTCATTTTGAAGTTCATTGAAGCATCACACTCCTTGGTGGTAACAAACCTGGTGCCGATCTGGACTCCTTTGGCACCCTTCTGCATGATCTTGAATATATCTTCGCCGGTATATATGCCTCCTGCAGCAATAACGGGTATTTCCTTGCCGTACTTCTCCTCAAAGAAGCTCACTTCCTTTACTACCTGGGGCACTAATTCTTCAAGTGAGTAGTGAGAATCATCAATCTGATTTTTTTTGAAACCAAGATGTCCTCCGGCCTTTGGACCTTCCACAACAAAGGCATCGGGAAGGTAATCATAAATTGACTTCCATTTCTCGCAAATGAGCTTGGCAGCCCTGCCTGATGAAACTATGGGTACAAGCTTGGTTGTACTACCGGGCTTCAGAAAACCCGGCAACTGCAGGGGAAGACCTGCACCGGAAAAAATAATATCTGCCCTTTCCGATATGGATGTACTCACAAGATCGGCAAAGTTTGTCATGGCAACCATGACGTTAACACCGATAATCCCTTTTGTTTTTTCTTTAGCCTTCCTAATCTCTGTTTTCAGGCCCTCTATGTTGGCTTCGATATAATCCATTGCCGGGTTGCGATGCACCATCCCAAGACCGGCAGCAGAAATAACTCCCACACCGCCCTGGTTGGCAACAGCAGAGGCAAGACGTGACATTGAAATCCCCACACCCATACCACCCTGAATAATAGGTACCGGTATGGTAATTCCGCCGATTTTTAATTCTCTCATTGTATTTTTTCCTTAATTATAAAAGATGTGTAAAGGTAAGTAAACAAAGTGGTAATTATCAGTTATAGCACCGATAATTCTACCGGTAAAGACAATCTTTACTGAATTTTAACTAAAGGGACCTTCTGATTGTATTAAACGGTTTTTCAAGGGGAATAATATTGACAGCTGCTGATTATTTATCAGAACATATTTACAGTTTATTTAACTTATTATCTTGTATTTTGCGACAATATGGCAGCAGCAGATCACAGGCCGAGGTTCAACAGGTGCAACAGGAAATGAAATATGCTGCCGATGAGCAGTATGTGGTGAACGTGCTGAATTATGTATTCATATTAAGTATTCAGGGCCTTTCTGCCAGAACGTAGTTATCCATTGTAATGAAATAGTCGTTTATGATACCATAAATATCGAACCATTCCCAGATAACTATCTTCCTGGGATTATCAGGCCGTTCAACCCACTCGCCGTCTCTGAAGATGGGAGCGGGGTGTTCATAGCTTTCTGCCCAGTCAGGATTCTTAACGATGGCAACGGCAGCCTGATCAAACAGGGGTCTTCCCGGAGGTGATCCGCCCATTCCGTACTCTTCGAAAAGGTTTACCGAATAATCACCCCAGTTAGTGAACTGTCCGCCATGTCTGCCGGTTACCGGTTCTGAAATTTCTGGTCCTTTTCCGGGCATCCTGTGAAGGATCTGGGCCTGGGTGACTCTTACCGCCGTAGTCCCTGACGGCTCTCCGTACCGGACTGTCACCATTTCAAAGGGAACATCAAAATCCAGAATATAATTCATAGACGGAATATCCCAGTCCTGGTTATGTTCTCCCGGCTTCGGGTAGTTGGAGCCAAGCCAGACTATCCTTATGTTTTCGGCAATTGAAGGTTCTTTCTTCAGGGCAAGTGCAATGTTGGTAAGCTTGCCAACAGGAAGAAGAATAAGCTCCTGTCCACGTTCCCTTAGCGCTTGTTCAATGATAAAACCCACTGCCTCATGACCGTCAAAACCGGGGGTGTCAATCTGATCCTTTATCTCTTCAAAGGAGCCGTCGGCGCCGGTGAGCAATGGTATATCGTCAAATACCCCGCAAAGCTGCATTATCCGTTTTGCTTCGTCATAGTGTCCGCTTATATGGCGGCTTATTCCGCCTCCGGGGCCGCTGGTTGCATTTACGGTAACTCCTTCCACGGCAAATACATCACCACTGAAAAGTAAATAGGCCAGTGCATGCTGGTCATCAATTTCATTATTGGCGTCAGTATCAAAGATTACATGATGCCTGAATGCTGGTTCTTCTACTTTTTCGGGAGCTTCGGCACATGCTGCAAGGGCCGTAAACACAAGAGCAGGCAACAGTTTCCCCGCAATTGACCATCCGGCTGGTTTTTTGATGCTTTTTAATAATTTTGATTGCATGGTTTGATAGTTTAAGTTATTGAGTCAGCAGGATCCAGGTGCCTGCCGGGAATTTACGCATTTTTTTCCCCGTGTGCCGTGGCCGGAATAAAAGCGAATGAAAAAAGTCAGTGTATTACATCCTGCTATGGTCTTTCTGCAATTACATAGTTATCCATTGTAACAAAAAAATCATTGATGATTCCGTAAATGTCGAACCATTCCCAGATAGTGATCTTCCGGGGATTATCAGGCCGTTCAACCCACTCGCCGTCTCTGAAGATGGGAGCGGGATGTTCATAGCTTTCTGCCCAGTCAGGATTCTTAACGATGGCAACGGCAGCCTGATCAAACAGGGGCCTTCCCGGGGGCGATCCGCCCATTCCGTACATCTCGAAAAGGTTTGCCGAATAATCACCCCAATTGGTGAACTGCCCGCCGTGCCTGCCTGTTACCGGTTCTGAAATTTCTGGTCCTTTTCCGGGCATCCTGTGAAGAATCTGTGCCTGGGTAACCCTTACGGCAGCTGTTCCTGAAGGTTGTCCTCCGCGGACAGTCACCATTTCAAAGGGAACATCCAAATCCAGAATATAGTTCATAGATGGGATATCCCAGTTCTGGTTATGTTCGCCCGGTCTCGGATAGTTTGAGCCAAGCCATACTATCCTGACATTATTAGCAATTGAAGGTTCTTTCTTCAGGGCAAGCGCAATATTGGTAAGCTTGCCGACGGGAAGGAGAATAAGTTCCTGGCCCCGGTCCCTGAGGGCTTGTTCAATAATAAAATCCACTGCTTCATGACCGTCAAAACCGGGAGTATCAAGATGGTCTTTTATCTCTTCAAATGAGCCCTGGGCGCCGGTAAAAAGAGGTATGTCATTAAACACACCGCAAAGCTGCATTACCCGCTTTGCTTCGGCATAATGATCGCTGACATGTGAATACGTGGAGGCATCAACGGGACTGCTGGTTGCATTAACCGTGACACCCTCAACTGCAAAAACGTCACCGCTGAAAAGCAGGTAGGCCAGTGCATGCTGGTCATCAATCTCATTGTCGGCATCGGTGTCAAAAATAACATGATGCCTGAAATGTGAGTCTTCGTTCCGATCGGTTGTCGTTGCACATGCAATCATAGTTGCTGCTGTTAAGAATATGATTGTTTTTCCAGTCAGAGTCCATCTGACCAATGTTATAATACCTTTTAAAATTGTGGTTTGCATATTTTATATTTTTGTTGTTAGATTGTGCATTTACTTTACAAGGGTGCAATAAATTTTAAAATTTCCGGACTACAAGTTAAAAAATTATCCGTGAGGATTTACTTAAGTATGACCATGGGGCTAAAATTATGGATACAAAGGCCTGGCTTTCCGGTTTTTACCTGGTTTGTTGATGTTTCGGTGTTGCAGAGATCTTTTCATTAAGGTAATCTGCAAAACTATCTTTTATTCCCTCTTTTTGTTGTATCATAGTCTGGACCACAGGGTTTTCTTCCTTGTGCCACCTGACGCCTTTTTCGGTATCTACCTCAAGCCATCCCCTGCCGGAATTAATCAGGTATTCTCCCAAACCTTCCACAGCGTAATAAACAGCGACAAGATCCCAGCTGGGCCTCTGAAAATCCAGTGTTCTTTTTTGTGTCTCCCAAAGCCAGTCCCGGTAAACAGTGCGTACGATATTTCCAGGAGGGGTATATTTTAATGATTTTCCAGTCATTACATCAGTACCGCCATCGGAATAATATACTGGTCTGGGAAAGTTTTCAGCCAAATATTTTGAATAAAAAGCCGTTTCATTACGAAATAAATTCCAGTCATTAGCAAAATCATGGTTCTCATTAATTGCACCGCGTGCACCCATTGCAACCCAGCTTTTGATCTTTTTTTCAATAAGTTCATATCCGCTCAGGGGTGAGATATCATCGGGTTCTGAAACAAGTAATTCATAGAGTCCCTTTGTATGCCCGATTGTAATATATGTTATGCTGTGATTTTCGTGGCTTGCCAATAGCCTCCGGTTCAGACGGGTCTGCTCCTTTGTATCAGTATTGTA
>SLJO01000148.1 GCA_007135095.1 Bacteroidales bacterium
AACATATACCACAGACCCTCAGTTGTCCATCATGTTCCTTTCTCTTTCCACATCTTTGTCTCCACGGCCCGAAAGATTGATTACAGCCAGCTGATCTCTGTCTTTCAAAAGGGTTATGGCCAGGGCGACGGCATGTGCCGATTCAATTGCAGGTATAATCCCTTCGGTGCGCGACAACATTCTGAATGCGTCTGTGGCCTCCTGGTCGGTTACTACATGATAACGGGCACGCCCTGTTTCTTTGAGAAAGGAGTGCTGGGGACTGATGCCCGGGTAATCCAGTCCGGCAGCTATCGAATATGAATCGGTGGGCTGGCCCTTATCATCAACCAGGCAATATGAATAAGTTCCCTGGAAGACACCGGGTACACCAAAGTTCAGTGTTGCTGCTGTTTTGGGTTTGCTGCCGCTGCCCCCGCCTTCCGCAGCATGAATTTCCACCTCCTCATCATTGAGAAATGCACTGAAAAGGCCGATAGCGTTGGACCCGCCGCCAATACATGCAAAAATCGAATCAGGAAGACGGCCTTCTGCCTCAAGTATCTGCTGCCGCGCCTCCTTGCCTATAATATGCTGAAAATACCCTACCATAACAGGGTATGGATGGGGACCTACCTGTGAACCAAGGAGATAGAAAGAATCGGGGTTGCCGACCCAGTATTCTATTGCAGCATTGACAGCATCCTTAAGGGTGGCTGTACCTGCAGTGGTGGTAATGAGTTCTGCACCCAGAAGCTTAATGCGGCTAACATTTACAGCCTGTCTTTCGGCATCGACCTTTCCCATAAACACCTTGCATTTAATACCCATCAGGGCAGCTGCTGTAGCGGTGGCAACCCCATGCTGGCCGGCACCGGTCTCGGCTATAACCTCACTGGCGCCCATGCGCCTGGCCAGCAATATCTGGCCTATTGTATTATTGATCTTATGGGCCCCCGTATGATTCAGGTCCTCACGTTTGAGATATATCCGGCTTCCCGTAAGTGCAGAAAGGTTAGCGGCATAAAATAAGGGTGAAGGGCGGCCTACATATGTTTTAAGATAATATAAATATTCATCCCTGAAGCTTTTGTCATCGATTGCAGCATTAAATTCCCGGGCCAGAACATGCAGCTTGCTTTCCAGTGCAGGAGGCACATACATTCCGCCGAATTCACCATACATTCCGGTGATGTTTTCTGTAGCATAACTTTCCTGTGTTTCTGGCATTTCATTTAACTCATCCATAATATTGTTTTTTACTTTTTAATAATAATGATTTTTACTATTCTCATGTTTAATTAATGAATACACTTGTTTTTTGCAGGCTGCAAGTGCCATGGGGATTCATATGACCGGACCGGTAAATCAAAAAACCGCGGGAGTCCCCCGCGGTTTATGGTTATTATTTTATAAATGACCGTTTTATGCATATGGGTACCCCTGCCGAATAATCCGGAGGTGCCACAACCATATATGAACAGATATATTATACATTAATTTTTCTCTGATTTCAGGGTTTGCCTCCTGCAGGGACTCACCCTGTTTTGGTAGCAGTGACAAATTTAGAAATAAAATCCAATATCCAAACTTTTATCCATAAACTTTATGAAAATATCTGCATATATGCAACCGGATACCGGAATTATGAAACCAGTTTACAAGATAAACAACTATCTCACTGGCAATTGGATGATTTCCTGTTCCCGGAATAAACCTGTAAAACATATCGATTAAAACTTTAACAATATTTAGGATTATTTTAACTTCACGTTACTCACTGATAAAGTGCGCTTTAACCGAAAAACGGACAGGAGGGGGCAATGTCAGCATGAAAACACGATTGCCATTCAAACGTTTATAAGGATACGATTGTTAAATTTGCAAACCAGACAAGCATGTCACAAAATATTTTTTCTCACATTAAACCTTTTATAATCTTTATGCTCCAAGATGCTTAGGGAAACCCGATATAAACAATATCATTATCACTGAACACATGACAAAGAAAAAAGTCAGAACATTATTTTACACTCTGCTCACCATTACAATTTTGGGTGTCATACTTTATCCCAAACTCAAACCCCTTTTTGCAGGAAACAGCAATTCGCCCGGCGGAGGCATTCCGGTGCAGCAAAGAGGACCACAGGCCCTGAATGTTCAGGGACTGGTAATCACCCCCCGGCATCTGAATGAAATGATAACCAGCACCGGCACCCTTATGTCGGATGAAGAAACTGAACTTTCTTTTGAAACATCAGGAAGGATTGTGGAAATTTACTTCGATGAAGGCAGCCATGTCAGAAAAAATGAACTGATGGCCAAAATTAATGACCGTCCCCTGCAGGCACAGCTGCAAAGGCTGCAGGCCCAGAAAAGGCTCGTTGAGGAACGGGAATTCAGGCAGAGAAGCCTGCTGGAAAGGGATGCCATCAGCCAGGAAAGTTATGACCAGGTTGTTACAGAACGCCAGGTTATTGAAGCAGACATTGCCCTTATGGAGGCAAGAATTGCCGAAACGGAACTAAGGGCTCCCTTTGACGGGGTCGTGGGACTAAGACATTTGAGTGAAGGCAGTTATGTTAACCCCAACACCAAAATTGCACGCCTGGTGAAAAACAAACCGCTGAAAATCGAATTTTCAGTTGCAGAACGCTATTCAGGAGAGATAACACCCGGATTCCCTATTACTTTCAGGGTTGATGGCTTTTCTGAGAGTTTCAGCGCCAGAGTATATGCCGTTGAACCAAAAATTGATGTCGGAACACGTACAGTTGTTGTAAGGGCACTTTATCCCAACACCAATGAAGCACTGCAACCCGGCCGTTTTACAAACGTGATCCTCCAGTTATCGGAGACTGATAATGCAATTGCCGTTCCCACTGAAGCTATTATCCCGGAAATGGAAGGTGAGAAGGTTTTCGTATACAGATCAGGCATAGCCCAGCCCCAGTATGTGTCGATCGGATTGCGGACCGAATCGCACATTCAGATTACAGGCGGGCTGGAGTTCGGCGATACCCTGCTTACTTCGGGTGTAATGCAGCTAAGGCCTAATATGCCGGTTGAGATCTATCATTTTCAAGATAATGGTAACTAAAAGAAACTTCAAATGAGTCTGTCATCATTAAGCATAAAAAGGCCGGTCCTGGCTTCGGTATTCACAATCCTGATCATACTTTTCGGCGCTATTGGCATGACATACCTGGGTGTACGTGAATTTCCGAGTGTTGACCCGCCGGTTATCAATGTGAGGGCATCATACCCCGGAGCCAACTCTGACGTTATCGAGACCCAGATAACCGAACCACTGGAACAGGCAATAAACGCAGTGCCCGGAATTCGCTCGCTGACAAGCACCAGTCGCCAGGGGAGCAGCAGCATTACCGTTGAGTTTGAACTCAGTGTTGATATGGAAACTGCTGCAAACGATGTGCGTGACAAGGTTGCACAAGCCCAGAGGTTGCTGCCCCGTGATGCCGACCCCCCGGTCGTGGCCAAGGCTGATGCCGATGCAAGTCCTATAATGTTCATTAACGTGCAGAGCGCAGAGCGAACTTTACTTGAACTTTCAGAGATTGCCGACCTTACCGTAAAGGAGCAGCTGCAGACAATCGATGGGGTAAGTGCCGTCCTGATCTGGGGAGAAAAACGGTATGCAATGAGACTGTGGCTTGATCCTGCAAAACTTGCAGGTTACGGCCTCACTCCCCTTGATGTAAGAAATGCAATTAACCGTGAAAACGTAGAGCTTCCGGCAGGAATGATCGAAGGCAATACTACCGAATTGACTATCAGGACACTGGGATTAATGACAACGGCCCAGGAGTTTAACAACATGATAATACACCAGTCAGGCGACCGTATAGTGAGGTTCTCCGATGTGGGCCGTGCAGAACTAGGCCCCGAGGATATCAGGGGAATGATGAAAAGAGACGATATCCCCATGGTGGGTACGGCAATCGTACCCCAGCCCGGTTCAAATCATATTGAAATTGCTGATGAAGTTTACCGCAGGCTTGCCATAATGGAAAGGGATCTTCCCGATGATGTGATAATCGATATAGGTTTTGACAATACCCAGTTTATCAGGTCTTCTATTGCCGAGGTGCGAAATACCATTTTCATTGCTTTCTTCCTTGTTGTTCTTGTGATTTTCTTCTTTTTAAGGGACTGGCGCACCACCCTCATTCCAATACTGGTGATCCCTGTTTCACTTATTGGCTCATTTTTCGTGATGTACCTGGCCGGGTTTACTATCAATGTCCTAACCCTTCTTGCCATTGTTCTTGCCATCGGGCTGGTGGTTGACGATGCCATCGTTATGATGGAAAACATCTACACCAAGATTGAGCAGGGAATGCAGCCGGTGCAGGCTGGCCTGGAAGGATCAAAGGAAATATTCTTTGCCATCATTGCAACCACTATTACACTTATCGCCGTATTCTTCCCAATCGTTTTTATGGAGGGGATGACAGGCAGACTTTTCAGGGAATTCAGCATTGTCATTGCAGGTGCCGTGGCGATATCTTCTTTTGCAGCTCTCTCGCTCACCCCCATGCTTGCCACAAAATTGCTGAAGCCCCGGAAAAAACAGCATGGAAAATTCTACACATCGACCGAAAAGTTTTTTGACAACCTGAACAACCGCTATAAAAACTCACTGGATAAGTTTCTGCTGCGCAGAAGGGTCACTTTCCTTATAATTGGCGGATCGCTTGCGCTGATCGGATTGCTCTGGTTTGTCATTCCCTCTGAAATGGCCCCGCTGGAAGACCGCTCTCAGGTAATAATAAACATTTCCATGCCCGAGGGAGCAACATATGACCTTTCGCAGAGCTATAACGAGGAAATAGCTCAAACGACAAAAGAAGTTGTGCCAGAAAATGAGCGGGTAGGAATCCTTGCCCTTACGCGTGGCAGCTGGAGCTTTGTAAGGGTTATGCTTACTCCTCCCTCTGAACGTGACAGGACCCAGATGGAAATTGCAAGGGACCTGACTGCCGCAGTCAGGTTAAAAACCAGGGGTATGGCCAGGGTAATGCAGCAGTCCACCTTTGGTGGTCGCCGGTCAGGCATGCCCGTGCAATATGTAATCCAGGCTACAAGTATCGATAAGCTCAGGGAGATACTTCCCTCGTTCATGGAAAAGGTTAATGAAAACCCGGCATTCCAGATGGCCGATGTGAACCTGAAGTTTACCAGGCCGGAGCTGAGAATACACCTTAACAGGGAAAAGGCTGCGCTGATGGGTGTTTCTACCCAGAATATCGGCCAGACACTTCAGCTTGCTTTAAGCGGGCAAAGGTTCGGTTATTTTTTTATGAATGGCAAACAATATCAGATACTGGGTGAGATGCAGAGGGAAAACAGGAACAAGCCCCTGGACCTTAAGTCATTGTACGTAAGAAGTAATTCAGGAGACATGATCCAGCTTGACAACCTTGTTTTCCTGACTGAAGAAACCGCCCCCCCACAGCTATACAGGTACAACAGGTTTGTTTCGGCAACTGTCACTGCAGGTCTGTCAGACGGTTGGACCATAGGTGCCGGACTGGATGAAATGGACAGGATATCCGACGAGGTGCTTGATGATACATTCCGCACTGCACTGGCAGGCGATTCAAAAGATTTCCGCGAAAGCGCCTCAAGCCTTCTTTTTGCGTTTTTGCTTGCACTGATCCTGATTTTCCTTGTGCTGTCTGCCCAGTTTGAAAGCTTCAAGGATCCTTTGATTGTTATGATGACAGTACCCCTGGCGCTTACAGGCGCCCTTCTCTTCATGTGGTACTTCAATATTACAATGAATATATTCAGCCAGATAGGCATAATTATGCTGATCGGGCTTGTATCCAAAAACGGGATTCTCCTTGTGGAATTTGCCAACCAGAGAAAACAGGCAGGCATGAATAAAATGGAGGCGATCAAGTATGCCGCTGCTGCAAGGTTCAGACCGATACTCATGGTAAGTATCTCAACTATACTGGGCATACTGCCACTGACCCTTGGATTCGGGGAAGGTGCCCAGAGCAGGGTGGCAATGGGTGTGGCTGTTATCGGCGGCCTCCTTATTTCCACTTTCCTTACCCTCTATGTCGTACCTGCAATTTATTCATATGTCTCAAGTGAAACAAAGTCAAAAGAAAATGAAGCTACATCAACTGCTGCTGCTTAATCTGATCATTCTGACAAATATAATTGATGTTGGCGGACAGGAAAAATATAAACTGAGTGAATTTATAAGCGAAGGACTTGAAAAGAATTATTCCCTGAAAATTGCCCGTAACAGGCAGGAAGTAGCTGAAAACAACGTCACCCACGGAAATGCCGGTTTTTTTCCGGTCCTTGACCTCAGCACCAGGCATACCGGCAATGTAACGAGCACCCGGCAATCTTTTGCTGATGGCGGGACAGGAAGCAGCACGGGGATATACAATACCACAACGAATGCCGGACTCGACCTGCGGTGGAACCTGTTCAGCGGATTCAGGGTGCAGGCTACTTACAGCAGGCTGGAGGAGCTCAGATCCCAGGGTGAACTTAGCACAAGGCTTTCCCTGGAGCAGTTCATAGCACAAACGGCAAGTGAGTACTATAATTACATCCAGCAAAGCAGGCAGCTCAACAACCTTGAATATTCCGTATCACTGTCAAGGGAAAGATACCGGATAGATCAGGAAAGATACCAGATTGGTGCAGGTTCACGCCTGCAGATGCTGCAGTCAAGGGTTTTCCTGAACGCCGACAGCTCAAGGTTTGCAAGGCAGCACGAAGTGCTCCGCGCCTCACAGATAAGGCTCAATGAGCTGATTGGAGCCGACGATTTTGAAGTGCTGATAGGTGCTGCAGACACATCAATAATTGTAAATAAGGAACTTGATTTTGAAGATCTGCGTTACCTGACCCTTGAGCAAAACACCAGCCTGCTAATTTCCTCGATCAGCCAGGCCATCTCGGAATACGACAGGAAAATCATTGGTTCCCGTTCCTACCCTTATGTCACAGCCAATACCGGTTATGGTTACACAATAAATACATTCCAGGCAGGTTCACTGAATCACCAGCAGTCACTGGGCATGAATTACGGCCTTACAGTCGGCATCAACCTGTTCGATGGATTTAACCGTCGCAGGGAGATGGCAAATGCAACAATCGAAATAGAGAACAGGGAACTGTCCTACCAGCAGGTCCGGCAGGAAATAAATGCTGACCTTACCACAATATTCAGAGCCTATGAAAACAATCTCAGGTTGCTGGAAATGGAATATGAGAATCTTGAAACAGCAAGGGAGAACATGGAGATCGCCTTTGAGCGTTACATGCTGGGGGCTCTGTCAGGCATTGAGCTGCGCGAGGTACAGGTTAGCCTTCTCGAGGCAGAGGAACGACTTCTTTCGATACAATATCAGGCAAAGCTTGCGGAAATCTCCCTGTTGCAGATCTCGGGCAGGATAATGGAATACATCTGATCCGGCTGGTCCGCATCTTCCCTGCCATAAAAATTTATCCGGGCAGGTTTCTGGCAGCAGTGATAAATTTGTCATTGTGAATCCGGTGCCCAAAACCTATATATCTTTCAGGAGTTTGTTTTCAGGATTTTTTTCAATAGACCGGTTAAAAGATTCCATAATACTTTTTATCCTGCTTATCTCTTTCGACTGCCTTGCAAAAGGAACATCCATTCCGCGATGATCAAGCTTATCACCAAGGTATTTGACGGTTATTTTATTAATATCTGTTGCCGGCTGATAGGCAGCATCTCTGGCGTTTTTGGTCCGGGTTTCCGATAAAATATTTATTTCGGTCAGGTCATTCAGAATGTATCTCACCAGGCGTATTGGCACCCGGAGCTTATCGCTGATCTGCCGGGCTGTATAGGGCGGCACGCCGTTTTCAAAGTTTTTGATAAGCAAATGGGCTATATAAAATGTAATCAGCCGGCGGTTATACAGACTCATATTAAGCGATTCGGCCTCAAATTCATACTGTTCAATATTCTGATTGGCAAATGACAGTTCAGCACCAAAAAGCACCACAACCCAGCTGATCTGCATCCAGAACATCAGCAGCGGCAGTGCTGCAAAACTTCCGTAGATGGTGCTGTAACGGGCAACACCAACCTGAAAATAGATATAGCCATATTGTACAAGCTGAAACATGGTTCCAGCTATAATCCCCGCTATAAGTGCAGATGTAAAATTAACACGGGTGTTGGGCATGACCATATAGAGTATGGTCAGCAAAATCCATACAAGCAAAAACGGAATGACCCTCAGAACAGTTAAAATAACGGGACTAAAGAGGCCCAGCAGATGAATCTGCATGGTTAATTCTTCTATCTGGGTGGTAAGAAAGACAGTAACTATATTTGAAAGAATAATAAAAAAGGGAGCGATCAACATAATTGCCATATAGTCGGTAAACTTCCTGGAAAAGCTTCTTTCCTTGTTGATCTGCCATATTTCATTGAATGATTCTTCCATGTGCGCCAGAACTTTCATTACCGTGTAAAAGAGAAATCCAAGTCCTGCCGCCGCCATGATACCTCCCTGGGTTGTCTCCAGAAGCGATTCCGACAACTCCAGTATGAATTCCAGCACCTCTTCGCGGCCGAGAAAAGCTTGTTCCAGTTGAGCCACAAGATATTCTTCAAGACCAAAACCTGTAGCAATTCCAAAAGCCATGGCGACAAAGGGAACAATAGACAACAGTGTAAAAAAGGTCAAAGCAGATGCCCGCAGGTAAACACTATCCTCATTAAGCCCCCGGAGGGCCACTATGAAAATCTGCAATTGTCTTATAAGAAACCCCCTGACCGGGGTCAGCTCTTCCTTGGGTATCTGCCAGATATCCGTTTTTAAAAATTTTATAAGCTTATTTATTTTCTTCTTCTTTCCCATATACAGAAATTATAACGGTATGGTGCAATACTGATCAGTTAGTAAATATACATGAATTTTCCATTATGAGAGAATCATTCAGGGCACAATACATTGCATGGGAAATCGACCTTCAGGTCAATTTTTCAGCTTAAATTACACACAGAAAAGATGAAAGAATTATATGGGAAATCCTCATCAATCACATTCAGGTCAAAGAATTTAAGACAGCATATGGGGATTCAACGGAATAAAAAACCGGGTTTCCGCGTACTAATTGAATTATGCACGTGCTTCAGGAGCCTGTTGAGGAATGATTGGACTGGCTACCGCAGTTTTTTCAAAGCCTGATCCATCCTTTCAAATGCCTCGGTCAGCCTTTCATCACTGGTGGCAAATGATATCCTGATATGGTTCGGGGCACCAAATGCATCACCCGGAACGGCAGCAACATGGGCGTGTTCAAGCAGGAAAAGACAAAAATCATTGTCATCCTTAATTATCTTGCCATCAATACCTAGTCCGCAATAACTGCTGATATCAGGGAATAAATAAAAGGCACCCGCCGGTTTTGAAATTTTCATTCCCCTGAACCTTCCGGCAAGTTCAATGACAAGATCACGTCTGCGCAGGAAGGCATCCCTCATTTTATCAGTATAGGAATTATCACCGTTCAGGGCTGCTACCGCTGCTTTCTGAGATATTGACGATGCTCCTGAGGTAAACTGTCCCTGCAGTTTACTACATGCTTTTACAATCCACTCTTCGGCGGCCATATAGCCGACCCGCCAGCCGGTCATTGCATAGGCCTTGGAAACTCCGTTTATAACGACAACCCTTTCACGAATTTCACTAAAGCTTGCAATGGATTGATGTTTTCCCGCGAAGGTAATATGCTCATAAATTTCATCTGAAATAACAAACACATTAGGGTGCCTGGCAAGAATCGCAGCAAATTCAGCAAGTTCCTCTCTTGTGTATACAGTTCCGGTAGGATTGCTTGGTGAACATAAAAGCAATACCCTGGTTTTGGGAGTAATTGCTGCTTCGATCTGCCCGGGTGTAACTTTAAAATCATTTTCTATTGCCGTATCAATGATGATGTTTACGCCCCCCGCCAGTTTTACCAGTTCAACATAGCTGACCCAATAGGGAGCGGGAACAATTACTTCATCACCATCATCAACGAGAACCATCAATGCATTGGCTAATGAATGCTTGGCCCCGTTTGAGACAATAATGTTTTTAGTGCTGTAATCGAGGCGGTTTTCATTAAGGAATTTCTTTGAGATTGCCTGTTTCAGGTCCTGGTACCCGTCTACGGGTGAATAAAACGAAAAGTTATCATCTATTGCTTTTTTTGCGGCTTCCTTTACATGAGGGGGTGTGGGAAAATCAGGTTCACCCACACTAAGGTTTATTATATCAACCCCCTGGCTTTGCAAGTCCCTGCTCTTCTGATTCATAGCCATAGTCTGGGAATCAGAAAGATTTTTTATTTTCCTCGAAATCAGCTCCATGATATTGGGTTAATTGATTTGTATTATCTGAATTCCGGACTCTCCGGTAAAAAAGGATGAAGGTAACTCTACACCTTAAAAATAGAAAAATATTTACTCTTGTGAGCATAGTGGACAAAAAATAATTATAATTGCATATTTAAACCTTTGCGACTATGTCAGACGTTCTTGATATTTTGAAATACACATTGCCTGCGCTGATAGTTTTTCTGACCGCTTACCTGCTTATAAGAAAGTTCCTTGACAATGATCTGAGAATCAAAAAAGCAGACCTTATGCTCAGGAACGATCAGTATATTCTTCCGGTACGGATGCAGGCCTATGAGCGGATAGTGCTTTTTCTTGAACGCATATCCCCGGAATCCCTCCTTATGAGGGTAAACCGCCAGGGTTTGACAAGTAAGCAGCTTCATACTGAATTACTCACCGTAATACGTGCAGAATTTGAACATAACCTCACCCAACAGATATATATAAACAAGGATAGCTGGGAGGTGATAAAGAATGCCCGGTCCAATCTTATCAATATTATAAATACGGCAGCCAAAAGCATTGAGCCTGAAGCCCCTTCCATACAGCTCAGCCAGGCAATCCTTGAAGAGATCATTGACAAGGAACATTCACCTACCGATGTGGCAATTGATTTTCTGAAAAAAGAGATAAACGAACTTTTCTGAAGCAGTTAACAGGCCGGAAAAATGCCTAGCGGAATCCTATATAATAGATATAGCCTGCACTGATATTTATATGGTAATTTTTAGGGCTGTGCCCGGGGGTGTCCTCAATTTTCAGCAGTCCGGCTGATATCCCGGCCGATATCAGGAAATCGAAGTCATCATATAGCCTGACTGTCATTCCGCCTCCGGCTGTAAGTCCGATATCGAGAGGACTGAATTCTGCTGTTACTTTTTCATTAATTGCATTTGATTGGCCGCTGATGAACCTCTCACCCCTCCTGGTCGCATTTAAAAGCGTTGCAACATATACCCCGGTGGTAAGGAAAAGACGGGGATCGCTGCCCGCGGCAAGTTTAATATAAACCGGCAGAGCCAGGTAATTTAAATTTGTATTAATATCGTATACGGGGTCAGCAGCCCCTTTCTGTTCAAAAGCCAAAGCGGCTCCCAGGGATATTTGATCGCTCAGGGAATAATTTCCCGACACACCCAGCCTGACTCCATAATTTTTTGCATGGTTGTCGTAATTTCCCGATGAACGTATCCCTGCCATATTGAACCCTGCATCAAGGGAAATATAGCGGAGCTGCGGATGCTTTTGCGCCTCCGAAGTAAATGACAAAAGGGATGCTACCAGGATAGCAAAGATTATTTTCCGGTTCATGGCTGATTATAATCTTCCCAAAAATAGGCAAATATGGATAAAAAAAAACAGTCCGCTGCCAAAAACAACGGACTGTCGGAAAAAATGGCTGATTTTTCAGGAATTACATAAGATCAATGCTCCTTTTTACAAACCTGGAAAGATCTTCACCCTTCAGCATGTTGTTGGATAGAAGAGCAAGGTCGATCAATTGCTTAACCAGTTTATTTTCTTCGGCAACCTTTTTCAATACGGCCTCCTTTTTACTCTCAAGGTCATTGAGTTTTTTATCAAGGTCACTTAACCGGTCCTTTTCCTCCTGGGTCAGTTCCTCCTCCTTCTTTTTGCGGTTTTCCTTTTCCAGTTCATCCCTGGTGGATTTTATCGGCTGGATTTTTTCGTTGATCTTTGCCAGACTTTTGCCTGCGGCCGCATCTTTCTCTTCGGCCAGCTTAATTATAAGGGGATGATTGGGGTTAACCACAAGGTTGTAGCTGTCGGGCAAATCACCGTAAAATCCCATTCCTCCGCCCCCCATGTTTGACATATCCTTCATCCTTCGCATGAATTCCGACTGGGTAATTGTTACGGGATTATCACGCTCATCCATGCTTTCAAATGAAACTGTAAATGCCGGTTTGTCAGGTAACACGCTTTGGAAGACCACTGAAAGCTCATTTTGTTGTTCTGTGGGCAATTTTGAGTCGGCTTTTTCTTCCTTCAGAATAAGCTTGTCGGCTACATCAGAGTCAACACGAACGAACCGGCTGTCCTTGAATTTGGTTTCAAGATGATTAATAAAATGGGTATCCAGCTGTCCGTCCATTACAAGCACGTCATATCCCCTCGATTTTGCCGCTTCTATAAAGGAATATTGCTTTTCAGTATCGGTTGAATACAGGTAAACGAGGTTTTTATGTTTATCTGTCTGATTTTCCTTTATCAGTTTCTCATATTCCTCAAAGGTAAAGTACTTATTATCGGTGTTTTTCAGCAGTGCAAATTTATTGGCTCTGTCATAGAATTTTTCATCACTTATCATTCCGTATATAATGAATATTTTAAGGTCATCCCACTTTTTTTCGAACCCGGTCCTGTCTTTTTTAAAAATATCCATGAGCCGGTCGGAAACCTTTTTTGTTATATGTGATGATATCTTTTTTACATTGGCATCACTTTGCAGGTAGCTTCTGGAAACATTAAGCGGTATATCGGGAGAATCCAGCACCCCGTGAAGCAGTGTGAGAAATTCCGGAACAACCCCTTCCACGGAATCAGTTACAAATACCTGGTTTGAATATAGCTGAATCTTGTTCTTCTGGATTTCAACATTGCTTTTAAGCTTGGGGAAATAGAGTATGCCTGTGAGATTAAAGGGGTAATCAACATTCAGATGGATATGGAACAGGGGATTCTCGTTCATAGGATACAACTCCTGATAGAATTGTTCATAATCCTCCTCTTTCAGATCGGCAGGTTTCCTCGTCCAGGCCGGCCGGGTATTGTTAATGATCCTCAGTTTGCCCGTTTCAACTTCTTTGCCTTCTTTCCATTCCTTTTCTTTACCAAAAGCAATTGGCACGGGAAGGAATTTGCAATATTTCTTCAATAGTTCCAGAATTCTGTTTTCCTCCAGGAACTCCTTAGATTCCTCCGATATATGCAGTACAACATCGGTACCTGTACTCTCCTTCTCTATGTCTTCGAGTGTGTATCGCGGACTGCCGTCGCAGCTCCATTTCACCGCCTGTGAATTTTCCTGGTATGACCTGGTATAAATCTCAACTTTATCGGCAACCATGAATGATGAATAAAACCCCAGTCCGAAATGGCCTATTATAGCATCAGCTTTATCCTTGTATTTTTCAAGGAAATCTTCCGCACTTGAAAAAGCAATCTGGTTAATATACTTTTTAATTTCCTCGGCTGTCATACCGATGCCGCTGTCTGATATGGTCAGGGTCTTCTTCTTTTTGTCATGGCTGACATGTATGGTCTGGTCACCGGTTTCGCCTTTAAAATCACCTACTGCAGCCAGTGTTTTGAGCTTCTGGGTTGCATCAGTGGCATTGGAAATAAGCTCCCTGAGGAAAATTTCATGATCCGAGTAGAGAAACTTCTTGATGATCGGAAAAATATTCTCGGTTTTAACATCGATCTTACCTTTTTGCATTTCTATTATATTTTAGGTTAAACACTGCTATTGAAAAACTGTTAACCGTTTTCAAAGCCTGTGCCAAAGCAAATACATGACAAATAGTCATTGAACAGCGTCAGAACTGCCCGGCAAATCTGAACATTAAACATGAAGCTACGGCCTCCAGTCCACATCCGGAATATGAACCCACCGGCTGTTTTCAAACTTCAGCCCGTCATATGAAAAATCAGGCCCGTAAAACCGGTATTGCCCCCTTAAGCGGGGGGAAGCCGGAGAGAGATGGTCATAAATGATCATATCCCTCTCAGGAATAAATCTCAGGAACATTACTACTTCCGAAGAGTATTCAAAAACAACCCTTTTTTTTGCGCCTTCGCGGAACTGGAAAAGAGGGGCTCCAAAAACAGGATCCCCGTCTGGAAAGGACAATATGTCGATTATTTTAATATTGGTGAAAATGTTATTAAAATCAAACCCGATCAGGGTGTACCAGGTCTTTCCCGAGTGCACAACGGCAAGAACCTGGTAATAAAGCGCCCCGTACCAGTTATGAGGATGGAAAACCCGTTCTTCAAATCCCTCCTTTCCAGCCTCCTGGTGATCAAGGAAAAAAAGGCTGATCTTATCATCCGTTTTATTTTTGACCTGCAGAAACCCGAAGTATTTATGGTCAGCCGGGGAATCAGAGTAATTCCATGTAAAGATCCTCAGCTGGTTATCCGGGGCAGTTATCTTTCCCACGTGAGCAAGGGAATCAAAAGGATAGTCAAACGAACAGGGATGCTTCAGGATATTCTCAAACAGGCCGGCTATCCTGGTGTTCACCTCTTTGCGTTGCTCAGCATCAGCGGCACCTGCAAGTTCCGTGAAAAGCAGCTTAAGTGAAACTTCTGCCTCAGCCGGTTCCCCCAGGTTGCCGGTCATGTTGCCTGATAATACAGATATGTTTAAAAAACAGACAAAAATCAGCAATAAGGAGAAACTCCTGGAAGGAATGACAACGACATAACTTTCAATAATAAACCTGAAAAACAGCATTATAATCTTATAAACCAAAAGTGTGTGTATTAATTAACTGACCATTAACAGCAACTACTGCATTAAATATTAACTAATCAATATATATTCATATATTTTTATTACTTTTGTAAATATAAATATTAAAAAGTGCCAACACAAGATAGACAAGATGCAAATCAAATCACGCCTGAAAAAAATACTGACCCTGCGCCTCTTACTGGGACTGGTAATCGGAGGTGTACTGGGCTTTGCCTATTACCATTTTATAGGCTGTAATTCCGGTGGTTGTGCAATAACTTCAAATCCCTACAGGATAACTGGCTACGGAATGGTATTCGGGGCCTTGCTGCTTAGCAAATAAAGCAATTCAAACCTCATCAAGTGATTTGATGATTATTTTGCATACCTCCCGGATTTCACTTTCACTTATAATTAGTGGAGGCGATATCCGGATGCTTTTTTCATCAAAAAGGAACCATTCAGTAATCAGGCCGTTCGCCAGGCACCTTTTAATTGCTTTCTTAACTACAGCCGTATTTTCAAGTTCCGCTGCCAGTAACAACCCCTTACCCCTGATTTCCCTGATGGCGGGGTGAACCAGCAATTCCCTGAACTTTTCACCTGCACGGCAGGCATTTTCCGCTAACCGGTGCTCAATAATATATTCTATCGAGGCAAGACCTGCCGAACATGATACCGGGTGGCCGCCAAACGTGGTAATATGACCGAGTGCAGGATTACTGCAAAGTGCGCTCATGACATCTCTTGATGAAATGAAAGCGCCAAGCGGTAATCCGCCGCCGAGACTTTTTGCAAATAGTACAATATCCGGATATACTTTAAAACAGTCCATAGCAAAAATATCTCCCGTCCGCCCGAATCCTGTTTGTATCTCGTCAAAGATAAGCAGCGCACCTTTTTCTGTACACTTATTCCTTAATTTCCGGATAAAATCATGTTCAGCAACGATAACCCCTGCTTCAGCCTGAATCGGTTCTGCAATTACACATGCAGTATGGTGCGATATTGCCTCCAGGGAATCTTCATTGTTAAACTCAATTTGCCTGACCGATGGCATCAGGGGTCTGAAGGCCCTCTTCAGAGTTTCATTCCCCATTACACTCAATGCTCCGAGAGTGCTTCCGTGGTATGCATTTTTAAAGCTTATAATTTCATGCCGGCCGGTATATCTGCGTGCAAGCTTTATGGCCCCCTCGGCCGCTTCACTCCCGCTGCTGGTAAAATATACCGAATTAAGAGCGCCCGGGAGCAGACTGCACAAAGCTTCGGCTAACTGAACCTGCGGCTTTTGTATGAATTCCCCGTAAACCATGAGGTGCATATACTTATCCAGCTGCTGCTTTATCGCATTTATTACTACCGGGTTGTTATGCCCGATATTGCTAACCGACACACCTGCAATAAGGTCAAAATATTTTCTCCCCTCCGGGGAATAGAGCCAGCACCCTGAGGCTTTTTCTATCTCAAGGGCAATTGGTGCGGGAGAGGTTTGAGCAAGAATCTCAAAAAATAACTGGCGGGTGGAAAACATAAAACAGGCAATTACTTGATCATCAGGTTGAGATCATCCATAAGCTTGTCCTTGTAGGACTTGCCTATGGGTATTGATTTTGAGCCTCCTTCGATAGGAATAATGATTGAATTGTCTTCAATAAGGTTTATACTGCTGGTATTGACGATATACGACCGGTGCACTCTTGAGAACCTGGATACGGGTAATTTTTTTTCTATTGATTTCATTGTAAAATGAATAGTGAATTTGTCATCATAGGTATTCACTATCACATAGTTTTCCAGTGCCTCCACCCACAATATTTCATCGTAGTGCAGCTTTATAAGGGAAGAGTTCTTTTTTATGAATATTTCATTCTTTCCTTCCGGCACGATTGAATTCTTAATATACTGGCTGTAAGCCTTGTCGGCAGCCTTAAAAAACCTGCTGTAGGCAATTGGTTTTAACAGGTAATCTGTTACGTCATATTCAAAAGCCTGTACTGCATAAATTTCCTTGGAGGATATAATTATTATCTGGGGCGGGCTTTTAAGGGTCTTGATAAATTCAATACCTGACATCTCAGGCATCTCTATATCAAGAAAAATAAGATGTATCTCGTTTCCTGATTTGAATATGTTGATGGCATCTACAGCATTATCAAATGAATCAAGATGATTCAGAAAATCCGTTTTTTTTATAAACTCTTCGATGATCCTTCTCGAGAGTTTGTCATCATCAATGACAATACAGTTCATTTGGGTAAAAATTACATAAACTTTACGGTATAATCCGAAAGTTGCAAAATCTGCAGTCTGCAGCCCGGAATCCGGCCTGGTATTGCCAGGGACGAATAACAGGTTTTGATTGATAAAAATACATTTTTTTTTGATAAAAATCAAATACATGCTTTTAATTAAAATAAGCCATGCAATTGATAATTCCCCTGCATTGTAAGTAGTATAAGCGGTCTCAGGAATACTGCTGATACACCCATGCAGTTTGGCTCAACTTTACAAGCCGTGGTTATAACGGGTTATTGTAGTGGCATCAGGGATTATTCTTTTTATCAAGAAAATCTTTTTCAATAAGCTCCGAACGCTTTATTGACTTCCGAAGCCACTCAAGTTTTAAGGTCATTTTCTCGTTGTCACTAAGTTGCCATTTGATATCAGCCGCATTAAGCTTCATGCGCAGATGATGCAGTATTATGCCTGCTGATACCGACACATTCAGGCTTTTGGTAAAACCGTACATATCTATACTGACAAATTCATCCGCTTCTTCAAGGACCCCGGCCGACAAACCCTCTTTTTCCGTTCCGAACAACAGGCAGAACGGTCCTTTTTCAATCTCAAATTCACTAAGGCTCACGCCGTTTTTACGGGGTGTGGTTGCCACGATCCGGAAGCCCCGTTCACGAAGACCGGTTAACAGTGGATGGACATTACCCCCGGTATTTCTGTACCGGTTAATTGTCAGCCAGTTTGAAGCTCCCAGTGCAATTTCAGAATTAATTTCAAAAAGATTTCTTTTCTCAATTATATGAAAATCCTGGATTCCAAAGCAATCGCATGTACGCATCAGTGCACTGGCATTATGGCTTTGATAAATATCCTCGCACACCAGGCTGATGTACCTGGTGCGGTTATTAAGAACATTTTCAAAATTCTCAAGTCTCTGCTTGTTAACAAATTTAGAAAGGTGATTTATCAATTCGATCAACATCAGTTTGGAATTTGTTTGCCTCGGGCTGGCTGTAAAATTAAAAAAGGGGGCTTTTCAAGGCCCCCTTTCTATGCGGATATTGCCAGAAACTTACTGAATACTTTCATTAAGTTCACTGCCGGCTTTGAATTTAACAACTTTTTTAGCATCAATTGTAATGGGCTGACCGGTCTGGGGATTCCTGCCAGTTCTTGCATTGCGCTCTGAAACAGAGTATGAGCCAAAACCTACCAAAGCTACTCGA
>SLJO01000265.1 GCA_007135095.1 Bacteroidales bacterium
ACTTCAATTCAAGTATGTGAGGTCGGGTCAACCCGGGGAAATTACCCCGGGTTGCTCATAGAACCGGCTTATCTCTGTACATCCGGATCCTGCTATTAGGCAATGGCTTAAGACCCTACCGCGACATAAACAGGTAACAGACCTATTCCGGGTCAATCCACATTCTGGTTAGCGGATGATCAGGCCCCTGTCTTGAAATGGCTTCATTGAAGTTGGCAGAATTCAATGACATTTCAGCCAGGCTATAATAAGCTCTTCTGGGGATCACTCCATTGGTAGTGTTGTCTGTCCGCGTTCCCGGATCCAGAACCGGATATCCCGTCCTTCTCCATTCAACATATGCCTCATAAGCATTAGTCCACAACAACACGTATTTTTGCTCCATGATCATTTCAAGCTTTTCTGCCTGATTACCGCTAAGGGTCCCATGGGCTGCAAGATATGCGTTGATTGCATTTTCAGGAATATTATAGGGTATCATTTGCATTGCGGCCCTTATGCCAGCCTCATAAAAAACCTGAGCATCGGCCTCACTGGCACCCCATCCGTACAAGGCTGCTTCCGCCTGAAGAAACAGCACTTCGGCAAAAGTGAATACATGGAATGGCACAGCTAAATCTTCATTATTCCAGATATGCTGTGCTACTTCAGATTTTCTGGCCAGGTTCATAGCATCGTACATGGCAGGGGTCATATTTGGCGGTATGCCCCTGTATTCAAGATCATTAACATCTCCGGTTTCCGCAAATACCTGCTTTGACTGTCCAGTGGGCTCAACAATATAGGTCAGCCTGGGATCATCTTTTTGAATAAGCATATCCACAAGATGCCTGCCTGGTCTGGACTTGATAGCCGGAGCACGCATTTCTTTCAATACCGGATGGGCTACGCTGTTATGATTGTTGCCCGCCACTGTGCGTAACAATGCTGAGTGGCCCTGAGTAGACATCAGGGGAGACTGCATGGCCCTTGTAACAACAGCCTGTGCAGCTGATGGATCGGCATTTCTCATACGCATTCCTGTTCTCAGCAATATGGAATTACCGAACCTTCTCCAGTCCTCTGAATTTCCCCCATAAAAATGATCGAATTGTCCGTAACTGAAATCCCCCTGGTTCAATTTGGCTATATTGGTTTCCAGTTGCTCAACCAGCGCAGGATATATTTGCGACTGCGGATCATATTTCGGAAATGAGACACCATGCATACCTTTTCCCCCCTCTGAAACAGGAACATCACCCCAAAAAGTAGTCACTCTCTCAAATATCATGGCCTCGTAAATCTTTGTTATGGCCAGTCTTGTCCTGACTTGAGGGTCATCCGGGTCACCATCCGAAATTCTCAATAATTCATGTTCGGCTCTGTCGAGTCTTCTGGTAACATTGTAATAAATATGTTGCCATAACTCGTCTTCAATGCGTCTGTCAGGCTCATAAAAGTTCGGTCTGCCATTGTCCATTGAAACATTGGCCCAATGCTGCACCCACCCCCCAAACAGGCGGGCCTGAGTCCATTCGTAGTTATAGTTGAGATGTTTCTGACGCTGTGTTTCACCAAACAGGTAACCAGGATTGATTACGTTGACTTGAGTAGGAGACATATTCAACTCCTCAAAATGATCCGTGCAGGATTGGCCAATCAACACAACCCCCAGGATACTTATAATGGATTTAAGATTCTTTTTCAACATTATTTCCCTTTTTATGATTATACATTAGTTTTATAGATTTTCTCTATAAAGCAACTCTTAAATTAATGCCCACTGATCTGATCTGTGGCCAGGAAAATGCCTCAATGCCTATCCCTTCTCTTCCAAGATTGAAAGAAGCTGTTTCGGGTGAGAACCCATCGGTATACCTTAAGAGGTAAAACAGGTTTTGACCTACCAGAGCCACATTTAGCTGTTGAATACCAAATCGCTGGGTAAAAGAGGCGGGGATATTATAGCCAATCCTCAAATCTTTCAATTTAATATAGGTGGCATCTGTGATAAATTCATCACCAACGGCCTGAGCCTGGGCAGGCACAACCCTTTTCCAATAGTCCTGGGCAGACACCTGGATGTTATTTTTTTCACCGGTTGAAACCCAATTACCATTCTCATCCTGAACTCCTAATACTCCCTCTGCAACATAGGTTCCGTCCCGGCCTTCCAGTGTTCTTTTGGTGGTTCCATACAATGCTTCATAAACATTGGATATGGAAAAAATATCACCGCCATATCTTCCGTCAAAAAGGGCGTATATTGAAAATCCCCTGTAATCCAAAGAAGTGGATATGCCGCCGATCCATTTGGGCATGACATTTCCAATCATGAATTCACCCGATTCTGATACCGGCAAACCATTTGAATCTATAATCCGGTTTCCCTTGTCATCCCTCACCCATCGGCCGACATCAGTATATATTGCCCCGTAGGGCTGGCCTGGATCGGCATACACCCTTACGTACCTGCTTATTCCAAGCTGAAAGCGGTCAATCCCTTCCACCAGTTCTACCACCTCATTACGGTTTGCAGACCAGTTGACTGACACATCCCAGAAAAGATTTTCCCTTCTCAAGACCTCGGTATTCACGAGAAACTCAGCACCCCAGTTTCTGATTTCTCCGGCATTTACGGTTCTGGTGCCGAATCCGGAAGATGGCGCAACAGCAATGTTCAGAATCTGATTGGTTGTTACTGCATCATAATAGGTAGCATCCAATCTTAAACGACCTCCGAATAATCTCAGGTCAGTTCCGAATTCCCAGGATGTAGATAATTCACTCTTCAGGTCATATAGCGGGATCCTGCCTGAAAAACCGGCGCCGGGCACTCCATGAAGCGGATTGGCAGCTAACCCATAGCCTGCATAAATCTGATATGCGCCGGCGGAATTACCTGCCTGAGCCCAGGCAGCCCTGACCGATCCATATGACAACAGGTCTGAAGAGATATTAAATGCATCTGTAAAGACCAGATTGGAGCTAATGGAAGGATAAAAAAATGAGTTGTCATGTGGTGGCAAAGTGGAAGACCAGTCATTCCGGGCTGTCCAATCCACATACCAAAAATCAAACATGTTGAACTGCCCGAATGCATAGGCAGATTGAATTTCACGTTCTGACACCCCATAAGAAACGCCTTGATTTAAAGCATTACCAATTATGTAAAGGTTGGGTACAGATAAATTGGTGCCGCTATAGCCGACATTCCTGTAACTGTTACGCATCCAGTTACCACCTATACTGGCACTCACCTCAAAATTCTCACTTAAACGCCTGTTGCCAGTCATCAGGAACTGAACATTATCTTCCCTGGACTGACGTGTCAGATCCTCTACATATCCAATTTGCCTGACTCTGGTCCCTATACCATCATGAACATGGATTTCATCAGTATAGTAATCCGTTCCTGCCCTCAGACTTGCATTAAGCCAGTCTGTAAACTGGTAACCAAGATTCACAAAACCCATAACCCTGTCCCGTGAGTCCTGATTTCTTATATTATTAATGACCCAGTAGGGATTCTCGGTATGAGTTCCATTGCTCCAGTGTCTTGACCAGTCTACATTACGCTGCACAGGAAGATATGCGTGAAAAGCATTGGGATTGTCCAGGTCTTCCTGCGAGAGCTGATAGTTCACAAAGCTGTCATGGTATGTATTTCTGGGCATGCCCCTGAACTGGTAAGCTATATTTCTCTGGTCATCGGAAAGGCCGGGTCTGTTAACGGATTGCTGACCAACATAATTTATTCTTCCTTCGGCGGTTAAACGCTGCCCAAGCCGGTGGGTGGCCCTCAGGTTGATAGTGTTCCTGTTCATTGTATTTGTTGGCTTTATACCCTGGTATCTTATATTTCCAAGGGAAAGCCTGAAGGTTGTTTCTTCATTGCCGCCTGAAAAACTGATTGAATTATCGGTTGTCATCTGGTCCTGGAAAAAATCATTGACGTTATCAGGCTGCGGGCTGAATGGAAGAAGTCGTCCGTCAAACTGATAAACATTATGACCATCCATTTCAGGACCCCAGTTCAACGGGTGCTGTGGACCATCCCTGAGGGTTGTAACCTGTGGAGTAAGCTGGTTGACAATGCCCAGCTCATCGGCCTGTTCCCTGGTATAGAGATTGCCCTGATTATCTTTATAAAACCGGTGGGCTCCGTTTATCCCGGCACCATATACATTCTGGAAATCCGGCATTACCATTGGCCTGCCTACCGTTGTCCTGCTATTGACTTCAACACCTATTCCGTCTCTGGCACTTCCGGTTTTTGTGGTGATCAAAATTACACCATTTGCACCCCTTTCGCCATAGAGCGCGGCAGCATTGGCCCCTTTAAGGACTGTTATTGATTCTATATCGCTGGGATTGATATTTTGAATACCGTCACCACCATCGCGGCCGCCCCAGCGACCTGCAGATATTCTTCTGCTGTTGTCTATGGGAACTCCATCAACCACGTATAACGGTTCATTACCTCCCTGCAGGGAGGAGAATCCACGGATCAATACCCGGGTGGAACCGTCAGGGCCTCCTGATTGATCCACCTGGATCCCTGATATCCTTCCTACCAGGGAGTTGGCAACATTAAGATCTGGATTCCGGGCAAGTTCTTCTCCAGCCACAGATCCAACAGATACGCCAAGTGATCTTTCTTCTCTCATAATGCCCAATGCCGTAACTACTACTTCCCTTAATTCTGCTGCTGAAGGTTGAAGCTGAATATTTATTAAGGTTCTGCCGCCTATTTCAATTCTCTGTTGTGAATATCCTACGTATGAAATTATGAGGACATTATTACCCTGGGGCACGGTAAGGGTGTAATTACCATTAATGTCCGTAACCGTCCCGGTAGCGGTGCCTTCTACCAAAATTGAAGCACCGGGCAACGGATCTTCATTTTCATCAAGGACTGTTCCTCTTACCGATTGCTGTGGCTGGATATCCACAGGCTTTGGTAACAATACCAGGAAATCATCTTTGATTTCCTCGTACATTAAATCTGCCTGACCCAGTGTTGCTGTCAGGACATTCTTAATAGGGTGGTCGGTAAATGTTATATCTACCCGTTTGTTCAGTCCGACCAGGTTGTCGTTGAAAAGAAACTTGATTTCTCCCTGTCGCTCAATTTCACGTACAACCTCTCTAACCGTGGCGTTCTGCATATCAACAGAAATTATTGCATTTTGCGAAAAAATGCTTGTTCCATATGCATTTAGCGCAGTTAATACTAAAAGCAGAAAGGAAATTTTCATGGTTAGTAGGAGTTTTTTGACATTTTGTGGCCATAAAATGCCGGGTTTAGGTTTGTTTTTC
>SLJO01000206.1 GCA_007135095.1 Bacteroidales bacterium
CAATCATACGGATTGCTAACCCTGGAGCTTTTGCCCGTGGGTCTGATAGGCCTGGTTCTTGCATCGCTGTTCGCAAATACTATGTCTATGACCTCATCGGATATTAATACAATATCGGCGGTTATAACACGAGATATTCTTCCTATGCTTTCACCAAAGTTAAAGAAGGCAGGCATTTCTTTGCGGATCGCCCGAACAACAACTTTTTCCTTTACATTGATAACCATTATTATGGCATCGCAGTATGAGCATTTCGGGGGTGTACTGGGATTGATCATTTCATGGTTCGGTGCCCTTGTGGGCCCTGTTGCCGTACCCATGTTGTTTGGACTGCTTCCTGTCTTTGCCAGGTGCGGATCAGCGGCCGCCATTACTTCAATCGCTCTGGGTTTTCTCACTTTTATCATAACCAAGGTCATAACTATAGATAGTTTAGCATTGTCCATCGCCCTGCCTGTTATGGTGTCGACATTGACATATGTTTTTATGGGCCTTTTAAACAGGAACAAGCCGGTACCTGAGAGAGTTTTATTTTTGCTTCAGTCTATTAAGAATGAAGAGTGACTCTTTCTGATGACTCCCTGAGCCAGGCACACTGGTTTTAATTAACAATCATGGTAATGCCTTTTGCCTGGAAATTATAGGCTTGAAATTCTGAGATGAGGTAATTAAATGCTTGCTGAGGCCCTTGATATGAACCCGGGGAAGATGATAAATTGCATAATATCAAAATCAGTAGCAATGATCCGCCAAACGTCAAATAATAAAGAGTTCACGGCGACAGACTGTATAACCGGAAATATCATTAAATGCAAAGGTGATTTTCCGGTACTGTATGCTCAGGAGCCAGGTGAAGATAACCTGCTTTTTGCAGGACCAGGCCTTGTTGATTTGCAAATTAACGGAGTAAACGGAATTGATTTTAATGACACCTCCATTGATGAGGAAGGTTTGTTCAATGCCTCGGAGTATTTGTTAAGCAGGGGTATTACCACATTTTTTCCTACTGTGATCACAAATTCGGGTGAAAATATCAGGAAGATATTGTCTGTCATTGACAGGGCATGTAAGGCAAGACCTATGCTGGATCAGTGCATTGGCGGGATCCATCTTGAAGGGCCGTTTATATCGGGGGCAGATGGCTACAGGGGCGCACATAACAGCAGATATGTGACCGCTCCAGACTGGGATCTTTTTTGCAGCTTTCAAAAAGCCTCGGGAAACAGGATTAGGATCATAAGCCTTTCCCCGGAATGGGATAATTCAACTGAATTTATCAGGAAATGCTCGAAGGCCGGCATAATTGTTGGCATAGCCCACTCAATGGCAGACAGCCACCAGATTCGTGCGGCAGTCGATGCGGGAGCCAGGCTTTCCACTCATCTTGGCAATTCCG
Organism: Bacteroidales bacterium; assembly: GCA_007135095.1. GTDB lineage: Bacteria > Bacteroidota > Bacteroidia > Bacteroidales > PUMT01 > PXAP01. The sequence goes on from SLJO01000206.1 coordinate 1,397, forward strand.
TACCCCTGATGCTGCCCAGACATCCCAATGTTATCTGGGACCAGCTGGCAGAGGACAGGCTTTATGCAAGTATAGTGGCAGACGGGTATCATCTTCCCGACTCGTTTATGCGGGTAGTTTTAAAGACTAAAAGGAAAAAGACTATCCTTGTAAGCGATACAACATATTTTTCCGGAATGCCTCCGGGGGTTTATGAAACACATATCGGAAAGGAAGTAATTCTCGAGGAAGGAGGGCGTTTAAGCATGAAAGGCCAGAATGGCCTGCTGGCGGGTGCGGCAAAATTGCTCATTGAGAATGTTGAATACCTGTTGGTCAATAAACTGGCTGACCTTTCCGTGGCCTGGTATATGGCTTCAGCCGGGCCCGCCAGATTGGCAGGATACAAAAAACTTAATTTAACGCCTGGTGATTACAGCGATATGGTGGTATTTAAAATTATAGACGGGAGAATTGTTATTTTAGGGGTAATAAAACAGGGTAAGGTTGTCTGGAGGCCGGATGAATAGTTTTTAAGCCGGCAGCTTTTGATTATTTTATTTATTATATAACGAAAAATTTCCAATATGGTACAGCCAGTTAATACATTTCAGAAAGATAAGCTTAAAGTAAAAGTTTATCAAAAGGAATCTGACCTTGGAAAGGCCGCCGCAGATTTCACTGCTTCCGGCCTCCGGTCAGTTATCAGCAAAAAGGGATATGCCAACCTTATCCTTGCCACAGGTGCCTCCCAGTTCTCATTTCTGGAAGCTTTAAAGGATAAAGATATGGACTGGAAAAGAATCACTGTTTTTCACCTTGATGAGTATATTGGCATATCAGATCAACATCCTGCCAGTTTCCGGCGCTACCTTAAAGAAAGAATACTGGATATTGTTTCCCCGGGTAAGGTGTACCTGATAAATGCAGATGCGGGAAATCTTGAAGAAGAGATGATGGCTTACCAGAATCTGCTTAAAAAGCATCCTGTAGATTTTGCCTGTATCGGAATAGGAGAGAACGGACATATAGCATTTAATGACCCGCCTGTTGCTGACTTTAATGACCCGTTATGGGTGAAGGAAGTTGAATTGGATGAAGCATGCCGTAAACAACAAATGGGCGAAGGCTGGTTTCCCACTATGGAAGATGTTCCGGCAAGAGCAGTCACTCTTACGGTAACGGCCATTATGAATTGCAAAACAATAAGTTGCGTGGTGCCCGGTGAGAGAAAGGCACAAGCCGTTTATAATACTTTGTATGCGGAGATAAACGAAAACTGCCCGGCAACAATACTAAGAAACCATCCTGAGACTACTTTGTTTCTGGATGTATTGTCCGCTCCGCGAGACTGATTTCAGGGGTCTCATGCCATGCCTGGCTATGCACTGACAGGCCCGGGGATGACCAGGATGACTTTTTTGTCCGGAATTAAAAGGTAAGGGTAAAAGTGGTGCCAATGTCAGGTTCGGAGCCTGCCGAGATGGTTCCCCCGTGAAGCCTCATTATCTGACGGCTCAGGCTGAGTCCGATACCAGATCCTTTTGGCTTGGTTGTAAAGAAGGGAATGAAGATCTTATCAATAACATCACTGAGTATACCCTGTCCGTTGTCTATTACCTGGATTGTGACCCTGCCTCTTTTATTGATGAATGCCTTGATCATGATTTCAGGATCACTTTGGCTGCCAAGTGCCTGAATGGCATTTTTTACCATGTTGATCAAAACCTGTTCGAGCAGCTGCTCGTCGGCCGAAAATTCTATATCAGGCGGTACAACTGAGGTGACAAAACTGATTTCATTCTGCCTGAGTTCTTCTTCCATGAGAAGCTGTACATTGCCAATCAAATCTTTTACCGGGAAAATCTTGAAGTTGGGCTTTGGTATCCTTGTCAGATTGCGGTAGGTATTAACAAAATGCAGTAGCCCGGTGCTTCTTTTGTTGATTGTCTGGAGTGCCTGTTGTATCTCTATTACAGACTCACTATCGAGTAACTGGTCTTCTTCCCCGGTAACAATGCCTTTCAGCATCATATCAAGGGTTGATGAAAGGGAAGCGATTGGGGTGATAGAGTTCATTATCTCATGAGTAAGCACCCTGATAAGTTTTTGCCAGGCCTCGGTTTCCTGTTCCTCCAGCATATTCTGGATGTTTTTTATGGTGGAGAGAATAATTTCTTTATTATGAATTTTAAGCTCGGTGGCAAAAATTGCCAGTTGCAACAGGTCATCCTGCTCCTGTATTCTCACAAGTTTGTTTTCTCCCGGTTTAATTTCGATAAGGGTAGTTACCAGTTCACTGCTTAGTGTTTTAAGGGAATGTATGTTGCGCAGACTGCTGACCTGGAATAGTTTTTTTGCCGCCTTGTTCACCATTTCAACAGTTCCGTCCCGCTGGTATGCCAGGATACTGACATCGATATTCTGGACTATGCTCTGAAGGTACTGGAAATGCTCTTCCTTTTCTGATCTGACCTTTTGAAAATCGTTGATAACATTATTAAATGCTTTATTGAGATCATCAAAGGACGAACCAAGGCCTCTGGTTTGAAATGTAAGGCTGAATTCTGAAAACCTGATAGATTCCAGAAAAGTTGTAAGGTCCCGGTTAATTTTATCAATGTATTTGAAAAGAAGGATTATCTGGATAATTATGAACAAACCGATAAGAAAGGGAGTGATATGATAGCTGTACTGTAGTATGGTATAGACAAAAAGAAAAATACTGGCTACCAAAAGCAGTATCCTTATAAGGCTGTTTATTCTGAAATTCCTAAAGACCATATTTTTCCATTCTGCGGTACAGGGATGTTCGTGTGAGTCCAAGTTCGGCAGCTGCCTGCGATATATTTCCCTGATTTTGCTTCATAACCCTGGTTATAACATTTCGTTCTATTTCGTCAAGATTATAGGTCTGGATTTCCAGTTCATCTGATTTCCTTGGTTGAGAAGTGAGTACGAAATCATTTGCCTCCAGCTTGTTGGAATCACTCATAATCAGTGCCCGTTCTATCGCATGCTGCAATTCCCTGACATTACCGGGCCAGTGATACTGGTTAAGTTTGTTCAGGGCTTCGTTGCTGATCTTGCTGACATTCTTCTTATATTTTTTATTGTATATTTTAAGAAAATGGCTGGCAAGTATAGGGATATCACCTGTTCGCTGCCTTAAGGGGGGAAGTTGTATTTCGACTGTATTGACCCTGTAAAGCAGGTCCTGTCTGAATGTTTCATCTGCAACCATTTGATGAATATTATTGTTCGTTGCACATATCAGCCTTATATCTATTGGTATAGGTTTGGCAGAACCAACCTTGATCACTTCTTTTCTTTCTATTACAGTCAGTAATTTGGCCTGCATTGGAAGTGAAAGATTTCCGATCTCGTCGAGAAAAAGTGTTCCTCCCGAAGCGATTTCGAACCTCCCGGATTTGTCTTTAATTGCATCGGTAAAGGCTCCCTTGACATGCCCAAAAAGTTCACTTTCAAATAATGTTTCACTTATGCTGCCCAGATCCACGCTTATAAAAACCTCGTCCCTGCGGGGGGAGTTTCTGTACAATGCCCTGGCTACCAATTCCTTGCCGGTTCCATTTTCCCCGAGTATAAGTACATTGGCATCAGTTTTAGCAACTTTCTTTATTGTGGTAAACACCTCCTGCATCTCCGGGGAAATACCAATGAAATCCTGAAATGGCTGATCGAGCACCTTACTGATCTCCTTTTGCTTCAGTTTGAGTCCGCTGGCCTCTGTTCTGGAGCGTTTTAACTGAACAGAGGCAGAAACAGTGGCGATCAGCTTTTCATTCTGCCAGGGTTTCAGAACAAAATCAGTAGCCCCGGCTTTGATCGCCTTAACGGCTTTTTCAGCATCACCATATGCTGTAATAAAGACAACTACCGCCTCAGGATCTATTTCAAGTATCTTTTGCAGCCAGTTAAAACCTTCCTGGCCACTAATTGCATCCTTGGTGAAATTCATATCCAGCAATATAACATCAAAATCTTCATTTCTCATCAATTCCGGGATGTCTGAAGGATTGCAGGTGGTTTTGATCAATTCGGCATGATGCTTCAGAAGCAGTTTGAGTGCAAATAAAATGTCTTCATTATCATCAACAGCCAGTATTTTTCCGCTTTTATTTTTCATGCTTAGTGAAAATCGTGTTAAACAAACAGGTGATTAATATGCCTGAGGTTCATGCGAAACAGAATTAATTATGCCTTAAATGCTTATTAATTTCCCTGACAGGGAGAAACAGTTGTAAATATAATATTATTCTTTTTCCAATTTTACTGTCTTGATGCAAAAATTGTTCGATATCGTACTGTTGATGTTTCATACCGGACACTTTTATGCATTGCGAATTTATGTCATCCTTTTTAATGGTCACATATACAGATTATTGTTGTGTTTGGCATAATTAATGAGATTCAGTGGTGAGTTAATTTAAAGATTATTACAATGAGCATGGATCGCAAGATAGAGAATAAAGGTAAAAAGTGGAGGAAAATTGCCTGGATTGCCGGGGTGTCAGTAATAGTTATCATTGTTTTTCTTCAAATTGTATTCGGAGACAAGAGTTCCCGCCTGAATGTCGATACTGATAAAATAACTATTGACCAGGTAAGGGAAGATGCTTTTCTGGATTTCATCGCGGTAATAGGAACTGTTGAACCAATACAGACAATATACCTGGATGCAACCGAGGGGGGAAGGGTGGAGGAGATCTACCGCCGGGAAGGAGGTATGGTTGAGATAGGTGAACCACTTGCAAGGCTCACGAATACGACCCTTCTCCTTGATATTTCCAATGCTGAAACAAGCTACACGAGAACGGTTAATGATATGCGGATGACACGTGTGCAGCTTGAGCAACAAAATCTCAGCAGCAGGAATCAATTGCTTGACCTGAACCTGGCCCTGCGGCAATATGAACGCCGGTACAGGAATAATAAGGTGTTGATGGAACAGGACCATATATCAAGAGAGGAGTATGAAATTTCCCTTGAACAATACGAGATTACCAAACAGAAACTGGAGCTTTATCGTGAAACGTATAAACAGGATTCAATCTACAGGATTTTTCAGCTTGAGGCGATGGAATCATCTTTGAAGAATATGGAGGAAAATATGAAGCTTGTCTATCAGAGACTTGAGGCTATGGAATTGAAAGCTCCCATATATGGAGAACTGGCTTCATTGAATCTGGAGATAGGACAGATGATTAACCGGGGTGAACGCCTGGGCCGTATAAATATACTTGATTCATATAAATTAAGGGTTGAGATAGATGAGCACTATATTTCAAGAGTAACCCAGGGACTGGTTGGAAATTTTGAGTTTGCAGGCAGTAATTACGATCTTGTCATTACCAGGATTTACCCTGAGGTTCAGGGGGGACGATTTGCCGTTGACATGGAATTTGTCAACAGTATTCCTGAACAGATCCGCATAGGCCAGACTTTCCGCATACGTCTTGAACTCGGTGAATCAAGGCAGGCCTTACTCATACCCCGGGGAGGCTTCTACCAGAGTACCGGAGGGCAATGGGTTTACGTGGTGGATCCTTCAGGTTCATATGCCATAAAGAGAGATATAAGGATCGGGCGCCAGAATCCAAGGTTCTATGAGGTGCTGGAGGGTCTTGAGCCGAATGAGAGAATAATAGTTTCAAGCTATGATAATTTCGGAAATATAGACAGACTTATTTTAAGGTAACAAGTAACAAATTATAAATATCAACAGATAAAACTAGCAGTCATGATAAAAACAAATGAATTAGTAAAAGTGTTTCGTACCGATGAGGTGGAAACTACTGCCTTGAACAGGGTTAATCTTGAAATAAGCCATGGTGAGTTTGTTGCCGTGATGGGGCCTTCCGGATGCGGGAAATCAACTTTGCTGAATATTATCGGGCTTCTGGATAATCCCTCCTCCGGCGAATTCTGGTTCAACGATATTGAGGTTTCAAAATTCTCAGAACGTCAGCGTACCAATCTTCGGAAATCAAATATAGGCTTTGTTTTCCAAAGCTTTAACCTCATTGATGAGTTGACAGTTTTCGAAAATGTAGAACTGCCACTCCTTTATTTGAATGTTCCATCCTCCGAGCGGAGGAAAAAGGTTGAATCTGTACTTGATAAAATGAAGATCGGCCACAGGGCCAGGCATTTTCCACAGCAACTCTCAGGTGGTCAGCAGCAACGTGTGGCGATAGCCAGGGCAGTGGTCACAAGACCTAAACTTATACTGGCCGACGAACCTACCGGGAATCTCGATTCTGCTAATGGAGATGAGGTCATGAACCTTCTCGATGAATTGAATGGTGAAGGAACAACAATAGTTATGGTTACGCACTCACCATCTGATGCTGACAAGGCACACAGAATTGTTCAGCTTTTCGACGGACATATTGTGACTGAAAATGTTAAAAAACTTTTGTAACTGAACTGACCAGGCCTTTGTAAAGGGGTGCTCACAAGGGGGCAGCCATAAAAATAATTAATATGATGCGCTTTACAGGAATATTGTTGATTTTTTTAGCACTGGGTTCCACAGGCTATGCTCAAAAATTGTGGACACTTGAAGATTGTATCGAATATGCAATGGAAAACAATATTCAGCTTAAAAGACAACGGCTGGTGTCGGAAACCGCAAGGAACAATTACAACCATTCCAGGATAAACATTCTTCCCAGTCTTGTTGGCTTTGCCAACCATGATTTCAATTCAGGCCGGGCTCTTAATTATGATACCTATCAGTGGGAGAACAGGGAGTTTCAGCAGGGAAACCTTGGACTGGAAAGCCGGCTGAACATATTCAGCGGGTTTCAAAATCATAATAGCATTCAGCAGCAAAGATTTATGCTTTTGGCCACCCTTGAAGAGGTTGAGCGTACTATGAATGATATCTCACTTAATATTTCGGCGGCATATTTCCAGATACTGCTTAATATGGAGCTGCTTGAAATTGCTGAAAATCAGCTTGAAGTTTCAACCCTGGAAGTTGAGTCAGCCAAAATCAATTTTAATGTGGGCAATATCTCCCGGGGGCGCTTGCTCGAGATAGAATCGCAAATGGCCTCTGATGAATATCAGGTAACACTTGCACTTAATGCACTGAGCCAATCCTACCTGAATCTGATCCAGATACTTCAGCTTGATCCGGGTAATGACTTCCGGATTGTCAGGCCTGAAATTTTTGAAATTCGCGAATCGGTACTTTTATACCCTGTTTCGAATATTTATGATGAAGCCCAGGTGAACCTGCCACAGGTCAGGGGGGCAGAGTATTTTCTTCAAAGCCGGGAAAGGGAGCTTTCCGTGATCAGGGGCCAGCATAGTCCGAGGCTTGCACTCAGGGGGCTTTATTACTCACGGTATTCGCAGCTTGCTGTAAATCCATTGAATACTGCAGACTATCCGTATACCACCCAGATAAAGGATAACCAATACGGGCAGCTCGGGCTCAGCCTTACCATTCCCATATTCAGTGGCTGGAATGTGCGCAACAGGGTAAGCAATGCACAGATATCGGTTATGGATGCCAGATATCAGCTTGATGAAACAAGGCAAAACCTGTATTCTGAAATACACCAGATGCACAACAATGCAACAAATGCCTATACCCGGCATAAGTCAGCCGACAAAGCTGTCTTATATGCTCAGCAAACTTCTGAGTATGCCCAGGAGCAGTTCAGGTTAGGACTGATTAATTTTGTAGATTATCAGCATGCCCAAACAAGCTTGTTCAGAGCACAATCAAACAGGGCACAGGCTAAATACGAATATTTTCTCCGTTCCATGATCCTTGATTTTTATCTGGGAGAGCCATTGGGACTGGAATAATGTACTTTTCTGTTTTAAGTTGACAAAAAGTGGTGATGCCGGCCGGAGTGGTTTCCGGCCGGTTTGTCTGAAGTTTTTAAGTTTAACAAAAAGTGGTAATGCCGGCCGGAGTGGTTTCCGGCCGGTTTTTTTAAATTGCTTCCCAGGGCCCGGTCTGCGGTAACCAGTCAGTTTCCCGGGTTGCGCGGCAGAGGATCTTATTTGAGCGAATAAACCTCTTTGCCATCAATAAAAGTACTGTAGATTTTTAACCCAGGTACTATGTCTATATCAACGTGCATAAGGTCTTCGTTTGTTACTACAAAATCGGCGAATTTGCCGGCCTCGATACTGCCCTTTTCACCTTCTTCAAAATTTGCTTGTGCAGCCCAGATAGTCATAGCTCTTAATGCCTGTTCCCTGGTAATAGCATTTTCCATCTGAAAACCTCCCTGAGGGGATCCTTCCAGATCCTTTCTGGCAACACCAGCGTAAAAGCCGTATAACGGGTTTATATGCTCAACCGGAAAATCACTGCCGTTTGGAAGCCAGCCGTTTTGTTCAAGCAATTCCCTGTAAGCGTAGGCACCTTTCATGCGATCCGCTCCAATCCGGTGCACAGCCCATTTCATATCAGAGGTAGCATGTGTTGTCTGAACAGAAGGAATGACCGAAAATTTGCCAAAAAGATTAAAATCCTCCTTGTTGACAATCTGGGCATGTTCAATTCTCCAGCGCAGGTTATTTTTCCCTTTCAGAATATCGCCATAAATATTGAGCATTAACCGTACTGCTGAATCACCAATGCAGTGGGTATTTACCTGAAAGCCATGTTCGAAAGCCTTGCGGGAGATTCTGGCAAGATATTCAGGTGATTCCAGTAATAGTCCATAGTTGCCAGGGTCATCACTATATTCCTCTATCATTCTGGCCCCTCTTGAACCGAGGGCGCCGTCAGCAAATAATTTAACTGACCTTACATTCATACGGTCTGTTTTATAAATGCCCTTTGACAGGAAACGTGAAAAATTTTCCTCAGTGGGATTGATCATTGCATAGATGCGCATTTTCAAATCATCTGACTTCTGAAGGGAATCCATTAGCAGAATTATTTCCCCGTCAAGTCCGCCATCACCTACAGATGTGAGGCCGACTGCAAAGCAGTTCTCCTGTGCGTTCATTAATGCAGCAACCTTTTCTTTATATTCCGGGGCAGGAACCTGTTGCCTTACAATGCCTATTGCATTATCAATAAGGATTCCGGTAAGTTCGCCATTCCTTTTGATAAATTCTCCGCCTTCCACAGCAGTTTCCTTATTTATCCCAGCCCTTCTGAGTGCTTCTGAATTCGCAATTGCAGCATGACCGTCAATCCTGGTTAATAAGACGGGAATGTCGGGAAAAACAATATCAAGCTGCCTTTTATGGGGGAATTCCTGAACCGGCCACAGGTTCTGGTCCCAGCCCCGCCCAAGGATCCATTCTGCCGGAAATTCTTCATTGTGATTTTTAATGATTTCAACTATTTCATCAAATGAGCCAGTCCCGGCAAGATCAGCATTCATAAGGCTGGCTCCATAACCATAAAAATGACAATGGGGATCAATCAGTCCGGGATAAATGAATCTTCCCTGCATATCAAGGGTGGCTGCAGCACTGTATTTCCCGAGAATTTCATCATCAGTGCCTGTGGCAATAAATTTTCCGTCCTTGATTGCAGCTGCCTCAACTATGGAAAAATGCTCATCCACCGTGTATATGGTGGCATTGTGTATGATCAGGTCCATATTTTCTTTTTTTTCACCACATGATATTAATAAGCCCGTCATCAATGACAGTATGAATACTTTTCGTAACTTCATTCCATGGTTATTTAATTTTAAATAATTTTGGCGGCATATTGTTTGCTAAAGTACGGTTTTTTGAATTATTTTCAGGTTTTGGAATATCAGGGATTTTAGCAGGATTAGCTGGGGATCACATTTATGCCGGATGACTAACAATCTAAAACCGGCGTACAATAATCCTGACTGGGGTGTTCCGGGTAATTTCCCTGTTACTAAATATTATGATAAGAAAAGTTATCCGTCTGCTGTTTTTTGTCTTTGTTCCTTCGGCTTTGATCTGGTCCTGTGACAAAGAAGTCATATACGAGGATCCATCTGTCAGACTGGTTTTCTCAGCCGATACAATTCTTTTTGACACAATATTTACAAGTACAGGATCCGCTACAAAGCATTTCAAGGTTTTCAATCCTTATGACCGGAGCCTGAGGATCAGCGAAATTTATCTTGCGGGTGGCACAGGTTCGCCATACCGTGTCAATGTTGATGGTATACCTGGTAAGGTATTCAATGATATTGTGCTGCGCGCAGGTGACAGCCTGTTTGTTTTCGTTGAAACTACTATAGATCCTCTTGATACGGATAATCCAATGATTGTTGAAGATTCCCTTGTATTCATTACCAGCGGAAATCTTCAGAGAGTAAACTTGGTTTCCTGGGGACAGGATGTCAATATTATTATGGGGGAGACCTTCACGACCCGGACCCTCCAGGCCGGGAAGCCCTACCTTGTTTATGATTTTATGAAAGTTGTTGCCGGCCATGTATTGACTCTTGAACCCGGCGTGCGGATTCATTTTCACCACGGTGCACGGATGAATGTGGCAGGAACCATTAAAGCCGAGGGTACATATGAACAACCTGTTGTTTTCGAAGGTGCCAGGACTGAAACCATAAACAGGAATATTCCGGGACAGTGGGAAGGCATCTGGCTTATGCCCGGGAGTAAAAATAACAGGTTCATAAATGCAAGGATAAGAAACGCTGTCACCGGGATTCTCGCCGATACACTTGCCGGCAGTGATAATGCAATGCTTTATCTTGCAGATACCCGCATTGAAAATATGACTTATACCGGTTTATTTTCAAGGGCATCTCAAATTTACTCCTATAATACAGTAATTTCCAACTGCGGGTATCATGGTATCAGACTAAGTCAGGGAGGGGATTACACGTTTTACCACTGCACCGTTGCAAATTACTGGAGATTTTCAATAAGAAATACTCCTTCTGTATTTATAGACAATTATCAAGCTGATGTTGCCGGCAACAGCCAAATTAAACCGCTAAGTGTAATATTTGGAAATTCAATTATCCACGGCTCCACAAACAACGAAGTTGAATTTACTGCATATCAGGATGCCGGCAGTGATGCTGTTTTCAGCCATTGCCTTATCAGCATTCAGAACCCGGTTTACCGTACTTATCCATGGCTGTTTGAGAACTGCATCAGGGATGCCGGACCGGGGTTTGTGGATAAGTTGGAATCCAATTTCAGGCTTGATGAGGGTTCCCGTGCCATTAAAAGCGGAGACCCGGAAATCGGAATGATGCATCCCCTGGATTTTGAAGGCCGAAGCAGAGTAACCGGCAAAGCACCTGACATGGGGGCTTTTGAAAGTTCCATTGAAGAGTTATGAAGTTATCGTGATTTTATATGGTTCGTTTCATCCCATTATTCCTGGCTATCCTTCTTTCCGGTTTCTTTACAGGAACAGGGAATGGATTGCCGGATGTTTCCACCGGCAAACTAAGGCTCATCTTTTACAATGTTGAAAACCTGTTTGACACGGTCAATGATCCCGGCAAGGATGATGATGCCTTCACCCCGGATGGTGACAGACGCTGGAATGCATATCGATTAAGAATAAAGGTCAATAATATATATAAGGCACTTGTGGCTGCGGCTGAATTTGAAATTCCCGCTATTATCGGGCTTTGTGAGGTCGAGAACATGCACGTTCTGGAAATGCTCGCCACGCAGACCGGTCTGAAAAACCATGACTACAGGATTATCCATCGTAATTCGGCCGACAGGCGGGGCATTGATGTGGCAGTACTTTACCGGCCTGAATATTTTATTCCGCTGGACACCCTTTTTCTGGCTATAAATTTTCCTTTTGACACCCTTGCCACTACCAGGGACATTTTATATCTAAAAGGTTTGGCCCGGGGCACTGACACACTCTATCTTTTTGTAAATCACTGGACCTCAAGGTGGGGCGGTCAGGCGATAACTGAGCCATACAGAAATCATACAGCCTCTGTTTTACGGTCATTCACTGATTCGTTATTGCTTCAGCATCCTGATGCCGCTATTGTCATAATGGGTGATTTTAATGATGAACCCAACGACATCAGTTTACGAAAACATCTGTTTGCAAGCCTGGACACTGATAATCCGGAATCCGGCAAATTGTACAATGTTTCATTTACTCCCGGAAGGAGCAATATGGGAAGCTGCAAATATCAGGGAGAATGGTTTTTGTTTGACCAGTTCATTGTTTCAGGTTCATTATTGAACGGATCGGCGCCCCTGCAAACCTGCCTGAAATCCTTCAGTGTATTCAGTGCAGGCTTTTTGCTGATACCCGATGAATCATGGTTCGGGTTTAAACCTTTCAGGAGCTATGAAGGCTTCAGGTACACAGGCGGGTTCAGCGACCATTTGCCGGTGGTGCTGGATCTGTGGTGGTAACCATTTTTGTTAATAACTTCCATGACCTATGGTTTAAAGGAGTATAATCGATTAACAATTAATCAAATACAGTTATTAACAAATTGTTGGTAACCCGTGTTCTTTTCTTGTGTACAAACAGGGGGCAAAAAATTTGCTTTGCATTACCCGGTTATATTATATTTGTTATATCAAGTGAGAGATAAAAGACTTGTTCTTTGAGATGTTAAGCTGAAACCATGAAAACCTCCGGGATGAATGACTTCAGTCAGGCCACACAGGACTATCCTTCGGGAGAAATCTGAGGCCGCATAGCATGAACGGGGACCAGCGGGAACATCAGCCATAAAAAGCTGGTTTACCAAGGTCCGGGCTTCCAGGGTAAAGCCTTTGGGAATTATCTAAGGGGCCGGTCATAATAACAGTAACTTGACACTTGAGCGTACTGCGCAAAAAGTGAGCCGGGAAATTTTCGTAAGAAAAATTCCCGGCTTTGTTTTGTGTGCCGTGCATGGCAGGTAACCATGTGGTGAAAGTCCACTATTGGGGTTTGTAGTCGCCAACCATTAGCTTAAGGCAAGGGTGTCCACCGCGAGGTGGCCCCGCCTCGAGGAACACTTTCTGGCGGTAATTTGCCCAAAAGACATGAGTGATTTATAAATCTTTTACCGGCTATTAAGATTCAATCCCCATCTCTTTAGCCTTTTCCATCATAAATTTTCGGGCCTCTTCCTTGTCATTTCTGATCACACCGTCAAGTATAGCTTCCTTAATGGCTTTCTTTATTATACCAACCTCCCTTCCCGGAGGTAACCCAAACGTTTCCATTATTTCATCTCCGGTTACGGGAGGCTGGAAATTCCGGACAGCATCCTTCTCCTCGATCTCCTGGAGTTTTTTGCGGACCTGTTTAAAATTGTTCATGTGCCTGCGGACGGTTTCCTTATTCTTGGATGTGATATCTGCCTCACACAGTGTCATAAGATCATCAACCAGGTCTCCGGCATCAAAAAGGAGCCGTCTGACAGCTGAATCGGTAATTTCTTCCCCCGACAGGGAGATCGGGCGGAGATGCAACTGCACTATTTTTTGTACATACCTCATTTTTTCATTGAGCGGCAGCTTAAGCCTCCTGAATATTGAGGGTATCATTTTTGCTCCTGCAAGGTCATGTCCGTGAAATGTCCATCCCGATTCGGCATACCCCTTGGTCCTTGGTTTCCCTACATCATGCAGCAGTGCGGCCCAGCGCAGCCAAATGTTTTCTGATTTTTTGCTCAGGTTGTCGAGGACTTTTATGGTATGGTAGAAATTGTCTTTATGCATTTTGCCCTCCACCACATCGACCCCTTTCATGGCATGCACTTCCGGAAGAATAATTTCCAGCAGTGCCGCTTTATCAAGGTGATTGAAGCCTGTGGAAGGTTTTTCACTCTGCATTATTTTGTTAAGCTCGTCGGTGATTCGCTCCTGGGAAATTATCTCTATACGTTTGCGGTTATCTTTGATTGCTTTTAATGTGTATTTTTCAATTTGGAAGTTAAGCTGGGCTGAAAACCTGATAGCTCTCATCATACGCAGGGGATCATCAGAAAAAGTGATCCCGGGATCAAGAGGTGTCCTGATTATTCTGTTTTTCAGATCCTCCATCCCATTGAAGGGGTCAAGCAGTTGACCGTAATTCTCCCTGCCTAATCCAACAGCCAGGGTATTTATGGTGAAATCCCTTCTTTTCTGATCGTCATCAAGACTACCGCTTTCCACAATTGGTTTGCGTGACTCTTTTCGGTATGACTCCTTTCGGGCACCTACAAACTCTATTTCATGGCCATTATAACGAAGCATTGCAGTTCCGAAACTTTTGTAAAAACTTACACTCGTTTTGCCTCCCATGGCCCTTGCCAACTTTTTAGCAAAGTCAATGCCGCTTCCAACAACAACGATGTCCATGTCTTTTGTCGGACGTCTGAGAATTGTATCACGGACATAACCACCTATAACATACAATTCGGTGTTATTTTCAAAAGCTGTTTTTGAGATTAATTTTAAAACCGGATCATTTAGATACATCTTTATATATACATATGACAATTTGTGTCGATTAGTATGACAAAATTACAATAAATAGCTGTTAATTCTTGTGAGGGATACAATTTTGAACATTGGAATGGATTTTGTTGTTTCAAGGAATGGAATTAATAAATTTTTAACTATCAAAATTTTAAATATGATGATTGAGCATTTAACTGCAGAAACTTTTAAGGAAAAAATTTTTGACTATGAGAATAATAAGGACTGGAACTTCCGTGGGGATAAACCGTGCATCATTGATTTTTATGCTGACTGGTGCCAGCCTTGTAAAATTGTAGCGCCCGTTCTGGAAGAGCTTGCCGGTGAATATGAAGGCAAACTTGATATCTATAAGATAGATACTGAAAGCGAAAAGGAGCTTGCCGGTGTTTTCGGTATTCAGAGCATCCCTTCATTGCTTTTTGTGCCCAGGGAGGGGATGCCTCAAATGGCCCAGGGAGCTTTGCCAAAGGAAACCTTTGAAAAAGCATTCAAAGAGGTTCTCGATGTTGAAAAATAGATAACCTCCGTCAGGACGGAGTCTGTTTAGTGTTTTATGCATTCCCGGCATGAACTATTTGCATATAAATATTAATGACCATCTTAAAAAATCCGGCAAACTGCCGGATTTTTTGTTTGACTGCCGGGGAATTTGTATATTTGCCTTATCTAAAAATGGGGTGCCTTAATATTACGGGCTGAGATCATACCCTTTGAACCTGATCCGGGTAATGCCGGTGTAGGGAAAAGAACCAGATCACCTCATTGCAATAATAAGTCTAACCAAAAACTTTAACTATGAAGCGGTTAATTGGATTGCTTGTATTGCAATTGTTTTGTTTATCAGCTTTTGCAAATACATTTGTACATGGCGTTATCACCGGTACAGGGGGCGAACCCCTGATCGGAGCCAACGTCATAATAGAGGGAACCTATGCAGGAACAGCAACAAATGCTGACGGAGAGTTTCATCTGAGTTTAAACTATGGCAATTACAAATTGAGAATATCACATATGGGCTACGAAACCATGTTTGCTGATATTGAAGTCGAGGGTGAAACGCAGCTGGATATTAGCTTGAAACGGCTATCCTACCTGGCCGATGAGGTGATTGTTTCCGCTACACGGGCTCATTCCAGAGTTCCTGTTGCTTTTGTAAATGTGGGCCGGGAGGAAATTGAAAATCGTGATTCCGGGCAGGATATACCATACATCATCGGAATGACCCCTTCATTTGTTGCTTCCTCTGATGCCGGCTCAGGTATTGGTTATACCAGTTTCCGTATTCGCGGATCAGACATGAATCGTATTAATATTACCTTAAATGGTATTCCTTTGAATGACTCTGAATCGCACGGGGTCTGGTGGGTGAATATGCCGGACATGGCATCGTCGGTAGATAATATTCAGATACAGAGAGGGGTAGGGACCTCATCGCATGGTGCCGGAGCTTTTGGTGCAAGCATAAATTTGCAGACATCAACGCTGAACCAGGATCCGTATGCCGAGATAACTTCCTCTGCCGGCTCTTTTAATTCACTCAGAAATACTGTCAGGGTCGGATCAGGTATGATAAGTGACCGCTTTACATTTGATGCCCGACTCTCCAAAATCACCTCTGACGGGTATATTGACAGGGCAAGTTCCGATCTGAAATCATTTTTCATTTCCGGTGGCCTGCATAATGAGAAAAGTATCTTCAAGATCAATGTGTTTTCCGGGCAGGAAAAGACATACCAGGCCTGGTATGGTGTTCCATCGCATATGCTTGAAACTGACCGGCAGTTTAACGGCGTTGGCAGCTATACGAATGAGGAAGGCGAAACAATGTTTTATGACAATGAAACAGACAACTACCAGCAGGATCACTTTCAGATGTTTTATTCAAGGGAACTATCATCAGCCCTTAGCCTGAATACTGCTTTTCATTATACCAGTGGTTATGGATACTATGAGCAGTATAAACCAAATCACCGGTTCAGCAATTACGGGATTGGGAATTTCGAGATTGGCAATGAAACTATTTCCAGGAGCGACATTATAAGAAGAAAGATACTGGACAACGATTTTTATGGAATGACATATTCCCTGAAGTACAGCCGGAGAAAATACGATTTCATTCTTGGGGGAGCATGGAATAATTACATTGGTGATCATTACGGACATATAATCTGGTCTGGTTATTCCGGTCATATTCCTAAAGATTACCAGTGGTATTTTAATGTGGGTGATAAAAAGGACTTTAATGTATTTGGAAAAATGGATTACCGCCTGACCGACCGAATAAATTTGTACGGTGATATTCAATACAGGACAATCAACTACATCATTGACGGCATTGATGATGATTTACGCGATATATCACGTGCACATGATTATCATTTTTTTAATCCCAAAGCCGGTGTATTTTTCGAACTTAACGAAAGGCAAAATGCTTATTTCTCATATGCAGTGGCTCACAGGGAGCCCAGCAGGAGCAACTTTAA
>SLJO01000244.1 GCA_007135095.1 Bacteroidales bacterium
TCTTTTTGTGTCACTCAGTGACATGGGGATTCATTCGTATAAATTATAGTTAGCAATTTGTTTAACAATAAGTTACTGATTCATGATCCGGATATTTTGCTTTTCAATCCATGGATCACCCTGTTCGAAGGTCAAACTCGCCCTGAATCAATCATCTTTTTGTGTAAATATTATTGCTCTTGGCTAGTTTTATCTTTAATAAATTTAATTGCCTGTGACGGATTATTGAACTGCCGGAAAGATTCTGATCGCGGCGTGGTCATAGCTTCAAAACTTTTTTTATCAAAGCCATATATTTCTGTAATAATGCTGTATTTCTTCTTCCAAATTATTCCGGGAAGAGGATAATAAATATCGGTATTTTTTACCGGTTTAGGATATTTTTTATTGCAGTCCTCATAGGCAAAGATCCAAAGTTCATTGGTTAGCAACTTACCTGTTTCCCAGAGCTTGATAACGGCTTTTCCAGTTTCCTCATGCCGAAAATGTCGTGTATATTCTCCAAAGGGGTTATGGGTAATAATTAAATCAAAATAGTTATCTGGCAGTAATTTAAGGATGGTTTCATTCAATAAGTCAGCATTGAGCGGGGTTTGTTCCGGGCTGTCGTCCAGGTCACCCATTTGTCCATTAGCTTTCAGTATATGTAATGCTTTAAAAAACTTTGGGGCACGATCCGGATCACTTTTTCTGCATAGGCAAACCACAAAGAAATCCCAGGCAGGATGGCTCATTATCGTTCCACCGGCCCACAGGGTTTCATCATCTGGGTGGGCCACTATTATGGCCGCAGTTTTTTTCTTCATTAAACGCCTGTCACAAAAATAATATGACATATGATGCCATGACTTAATAGGCAATGTAATAATATTTCACTAAATTCGATGATTAATTTGTTTTATGATAGGAAATTAAGAAGTATTTTAACTGGGATCTGATAGTAAAATCTTTAGTGAAAATATCTTCAGGCTGTTATATTTTTCAGGCATATTACTTGTCCAACCCCATGGACAAGAACTTTGCAGTTAAAAGTACTTCTTTGCCCATGCACCGGAAATAGTATCCAGCATTCTCCTGAAGCAGGAATGGGTGGTCTGTAAAGATTTATCTTTCAATCGATTCAGCATCTAATTAAATGTTCTTAAAGCATTAGAGATCAGATGTGAAATTTATACAACAATTTTTTAAAAACTATTCTGATGAAAATTTCATATATTGGTACTTACCCCCCACGTGAATGCGGCATTGCCACCTTTACTATGGATCTTTACAATTCAATGGTAAAGGATAATCAGCCAGGTGAAGGTTCAAGCGAAGGCTTCATTGTGGCGATGAATGATCATGGACTAACTTATGATTATCCTGAAGAAGTAAAATTCACCATCAGGCAGGAACATCAGCGTGATTATCTGGCGGCGGTGAAGTATATAAATTTAAGCGGTGCTGATGTTTGTATCCTTGAACATGAATTTGGTATTTTTGGCGGACAAAATGGTGTATATATTCTTCCCTTGCTTTTCCGCCTTGAAATTCCCCTTGTCGTTACACTTCACACAATAATCAAAAATCCATCCTACGATCAAAAAGCTGTGCTGGTTGAAATCTGTAAAATGGCTCAGAAGGTAGTTGTAATGAGCTATAAAGCAATTGAGTTTCTTACAACAATCTATAATGTAGATGAAAATAAAATTGAATACATTGAACACGGGGTGCC
The DNA here is from genome assembly GCA_007135095.1 of Bacteroidales bacterium. Classification (GTDB taxonomy): domain Bacteria; phylum Bacteroidota; class Bacteroidia; order Bacteroidales; family PUMT01; genus PXAP01. The sequence goes on from SLJO01000244.1 coordinate 1,715, forward strand.
CGATATTCAGTTTAGCCAGCAGAAATCCAAAGAGGCGTTCAACCTCGAGAATAAAAAGGTGTTGCTTACCTTTGGATTTATTAGCCGGAACAAAGGTATTGAGACGGTGATAAAAGCATTGCCACAGGTTATTGAAAAGTATCCGGATGTTTTATATCTGATTTTAGGGAAAACTCATCCTAATGTTCTTCGTCATTCCGGAGAAGAATATCGCAATTATCTGCAGCTTATGGTTAAGAGTCTGCAACTGGATAAACATGTTTTTTTCCTGAATGAGTTTGTCGGTCAGCAAGAACTGTTCAGGTATTTATCTGCATCTGATATATATATTACACCTTATCTGAATGAAGCACAGATTACCAGTGGAACGCTCTCCTATGCAGTAGGAGTAGGCTCGGCTGTTATTTCGACCCCTTACTGGCATGCCACGGAACTATTGGCTGATGGAAGAGGACGACTTTTTAATTTTAATGATTCAGATGGGCTTTCAGAGATTTTGATGGAGTTGCTTGATAAACCGGATGTATTGAAAATGATTCGCGAAAAGGCATATAATTTTGGCAAGAAAACAACATGGCCAAAGACCGGCGAAAAATATACTTCAGTTGTAAATAAAATTCCTGCCGGTAAACGTGAATTAGCTGAAAAAAAAGAAACCATTATTGATCCACTTATTTTACCCCCTTTTTCACTTGCACATATTATTAGGTTAACCGATGATACGGGAATAATTCAACATGCGAAATTTGGAATTCCAAATTTAAAAGAAGGTTACTGTCTGGATGATAATGCAAGAGCCTTGCTTATGGTACTTATGACATACAGGCAAAAAAAGGATTCCATGGCCCTGGAATTGTTACCCATATATTTGAGCTATATCCACTATATGCAAAATAAAAACGGCACATTCAGGAATTTTCTTAGTTTCAACCGTAATTTTCTCGACGAGGTAGGTTCAGAAGATTCATTCGGAAGAACCATCTGGGCCCTTGGGTACCTGATGGGTAATGCACCTAACGATGCCTGGTACCAGACCGGCAGAGTTGTGTTTTTTGATGCAATCCCGAATTTTGTGAAACTACAGTCAATCAGAAGCATTGCTTATACTATAGTGGGTATCAGTTATTACCTCCGGAGTAACCAGTCTGATGACTCGTTGACCGAAGTATTAAGAAATCTTAGCTATAAGTTAATCGGGCATTATGAGCAAAATAGCTCGGCTGACTGGCAATGGTTTGAATCTTTGCTGGCATATGATAATGGAATATTACCTCTCTCTCTTCTCCATTCGGCAAGAATATTAAAAGATGATAAAATAACTGTAACTGCTTTGGAATCCATGCACTTTTTGTCAAAAATTACGCTTAAGGACGGTTATTTGTCGATCATTGGCAATGAAAAATGGCTTGAGAAAGATGGTGAACGTTCCTTATTTGCCCAGCAGCCGGTGGATGCCCTTGCTATGGTATTAATGTACCACCAGGCTTTTAAACTTACTAAAGATAAAGAATATCTTAATAAATTATTTGCCTGTTTCATGTGGTTCCTTGGAGAAAATGATCTCAGGATGAGTTTATTCGATTTTGAAACCAAAGGCTGTTGCGACGGTATTGAAAATTACGGGGTAAATAGAAACCAGGGCGCTGAAAGTTCACTGGCCTATCTGATTTCTCATTTAACGGTTCTGAAGGCATTTGAAGAATATGAAACCAGTCATGATTAAAAGATATCACCATTACCCCATCCTTGCAAAGGATTATTTATCCTATTATATCCAGGAAAAGCGTTGTAGTTATAAATTGATTTAAGTTTCTGCTTAAATATGAAGGTAGCCATATTATCTTCCATTGCATGGCGGACCCCGCCCAGGAGGTATGGACCGTGGGAGCAGGTTGCTTCAAATATCACCGAAGGGCTGTTTGAAAAAGGAATTGATGTAACTTTATTTGCTACTGCCGATTCCATTACAAAAGGAAAACTGGAATCGGTTTGTGACCATTCCTGGTCCGAAAACCCGGAACTTGATCCGAAAGTGTGTGAGTGCCTCCATATAAGCAACCTGATGGAGCAGGCTGACAAATTCGATGTAATCCATAATAATTTCGATTTTCTTCCGCTAACCTATTCACGCCTGGTGAAAACCCCTATGGTAACCACCATTCATGGCTTTTCTTCCCAAAAGATCCTGTCGGTTTATAAAAAGTATAACAGCACTAACACCTATGTTTCCATTAGCAATTCTGATCGTAGTCCGGAGCTTGAATATGCCGCAACAGTTTACAATGGAATTAACACCAGTGAATTTACATTCTGCTCCGAACCAAAGGATTATCTTCTGTTTTTCGGCAGGATCCATCCCGAAAAGGGCACTTATGAATCCATTCAGATTGCAAAACAATCAGGGAGAAAACTTATTATTTCCGGTCTGATTCAACACCAGGAATATTTTGACAGTATGATCAAGCCCTGTATTAATGATGACGATATTGTGTATGTTGGTAATTCAGGGCCAAAGGAGAGAGATAAGATCATGGGTGAAGCTTATGCGCTTTTACATCCGGTAAGTTTTGAGGAACCTTTCGGATTAAGTGTTGCAGAATCAATGCTTTGTGGAACACCCGTTATAGCATTTAACAAAGGCTCCATGCCGGAATTGATCGTTGATGGAAAGACCGGGTTTCTTGTTAACAATACCGGTAATGCAGTTGAGGCGGTATCAGACATTAAGTCGGTAAATAGAAAATACTGCAGTGACTATGCTGCTTCAAAATTCAGTCGTCAAAAAATGATTGAAGGATATCTTGAAGTTTACAGGAAGGTTATAGATGAAATTTAACCTGAAATCCTCCTTTTTTGGGCCTGGTCATGATCTTGGGAGATCCAGGCCAGCGGTATTCAGTCCAGCGTAATACAGTCCAGCTGAACACAGGCCAAAGATTCGTAATTATGAGAAAAATATGCTGTATAGAGCAAAAACCGGAGTTAAAACCACCTAATACGGTGGATAATCCGGTTTCAGCAAATTTTTTATTACATCACCAAAAACCTCCACTTTGAGTGAAGGAGGAGGTTCACTTTTTCAGTTCCTCAAGTAATTCCTGTAAATCAACAGAAGCATATGTAGATGCATAATCAGAAATGGCGTAAGGAATAATAAGATTCCCGTTGTGAATTATAGAACCGCACGAGTAAACAACGTTGGGCACATATCCTTCTCTTTCTTCATCATTGGGAGTCAGCAAAGGTGTTTTCAGTCTGCCGATTTCCTTTTCAGGATCATCAAGATCATATAATGATGCTCCCAGTACGTATTCCCTCATAGGGCCTACTCCGTGTGTAATGACCAGCCAGCCTTCCTTTGTTTCTAATGGCGAACCGCAATTTCCAACCTGTAACAGCTCCCAGTGATATTTCGGTTCCTGAATGAGCCTGGCCTTACGCCAGATATTTATATTATCAGAATAGGCTATATAATTGTTTACTCCGTCTGTTCTGCACAGCATGGCATATTTACCTTTGATTTTTCTGGGAAATAATGCCATTCCCTTGTTATGTGCA
>SLJO01000213.1 GCA_007135095.1 Bacteroidales bacterium
ATAAAAAGCACTGGACGGTTTCCGTCCTGAAAATAAAAACGGCATCATCAGCAACCGCGGTAAAAGGGTCTGATTCCCTCAGGGTATGTTTTTGCATGTAAAAGAACCCGAATACCATGATCCCGGCAGCTACTGCTCCAACAGCTGCCAGCACTATCCTTTTTAACATACGCGTGTAAATTTTATTTCCGGCAAGGAATCCCTGCCTGACAAAAGTACGATTTTTCGAATGCATTTTACCCCGTATCCGATGGATTAAAGAAACCACTTCCCGATTAAATATCAACAAACTTTTAACAGATTTAAAAAAGAATGATACTTTTGCATCTTAAAAAACAGGCCGGGCTGGAAGCAAAAAGATCGCACATCACTGCCCCGGGACCAAACAGGAAAAGTCACGCCCCAGGCTCGGGATTTTCATGCCGGAATATTTTGGAAAATTAATCAGATGTTAGCAAAACAACAGATGCATATGGAGTTTTTTAATACACTCATCACAGGCACCGGAAGTTACATTCCCACAGTCAGTATCTCAAACAGCGAATTCACCCGCCAGACATTCTTTGAAAAGGATAAAAGCAGAATTGACAGTCCCGGCGATGTTGTAGTGGAAAAGTTCAGGGATATAACAGGAATTGCCGAAAGAAAATGGGTGACCAGTGATCAGACCAACTCTGACATTGCCTCCATTGCCGGCAGGGCAGCAATAAAGGATGCTGGCATTGACCCGGAAAGTATCGACCATATAATCGTTGCCCATAACTTTGGTGATGTGCTGAGTGGAACCATCCAGTCGGATCTCCTCCCCTGCCTTGCAGCCAGGGTAAAAAACAAGCTGGGCATCAATAACCCCTCATGCGTTGCCTATGACATAATTTTCGGCTGCCCTGGCTGGATCCAGGGCATGATACAGGCCGATTCGTTTATCAGGTCAGGGCTTGCCAGCCGTTGCCTGGTGATAGGATCAGAAACCCTTTCAAGAGTGGTGGACAAGTACGACCGCGACACCATGATATTTTCCGATGGTGCCGGGGCCGCGATAATAGAAGGTGTCAGGTCAGACCGTAAGCAAGGTTTGCTTTCATCCGCCACCGTGTCGAATACCCGTGAAGAAGCTTACTACCTTTATCATGGTCAGTCGAACGCTCCCGACAGCGTTCCCGAAATACGCTATATCAAGATGCACGGCAGGAAGATATACGAATATTCAATTTCCAGGGTGCCCCAGGCAATGAAAACAGCCCTTGACAAGTCCGGCATTCCCATCGAACAGGTAAAAAAGATACTTCTCCATCAGGCCAATGAAAAGATGGATCATGCGATAGCCCAGAGATTTTTCAGGCTCTATGGCCTGAGGCCTGATATTCCGGAATACATGCCCATGAATATTCATGAACTTGGCAACAGTTCTGTAGCCACGGTTCCCACCCTTTATGACATGATCCTTAAGGGGGAGTTGAAAAATCACAGCATCAGCGAAGGCGATATACTGATATTTGCCTCGGTGGGTGCCGGGATGCACATCAATGCCATTGTCTACCGGCAGTGACCTCCCTGTTGCAGGGCTTCGCGGGGAAAACGGATAAGTCTCAGGCCGTGGTCTTCTCCCTCTTTGGCAGGGTTTTCAACCTTTCGAATTGCTTGTTCCTGTCAAAAAGATACCGCATTGTAACATGTGTTTTCTTCACTTTGAAGTCCAGCTGTTCAGCCAGCTTCAGCATTGCGGGGTTGAAATCACCTATCCAGTTAAGCTCGATTGCATTGTATTGAAAACCCGGTTTAAGTGCTACATCGGCAAAAGCCATTATCATTCCGCCCTCAACGCCCCTGGACTGGAACCGGGGGATAACCCCGAAAATCACGCCATAGACCTTATTGCAGGTTTTTCTCCATTTATGGTAGAGGAATTTAAGCTTCCCGAAAAGGTCTGTTCTGCCGTCCAGGTGCTTCACAATCTGGTTGATCTCGGGTATCATGATGTAAAAGCCGATGGGTTCTTCCTTGTAATAGGCAAACCAGATCAGCTGCTCGTCCATTATCGGCTTGAAGCTTTTCAGCAATGCCATGGCATGTGTTTTCGTGATTTCCTTGATTCCCGAAAAGCTGGTCCAGGCCTGGTTATATATGACACGGAATTCATCTGCCGCCTTTTCCAGTTTGTTTTTGTCTATATGGCGGAATGAATAATCGGGATTGCTGAACATCCGTTCTGCCTTCTCAAGAATAGAAGGATGCAGGCCATCGATGCCGATATGCCTGCGAAAGGTGTACTGGTTGAAGTAATTTTTAAAGCCGTACGCCTCGAAAAGGTCTTTGTAATAAAGGAAGTTCCATGGCACGCAATAGTTGGGTTCCGAAAACCCGTCCACCAGTAACCCCCACCAGCGGTCCCGGTCGCCGAAATTTACCGGTCCGTCCATTGCCTCCATGTTTCTTTGGGCAAGCCAGTCCCTGCAGGCATCGAAAAGAATGAATGCCGCTTTTTCATCATTGACGCATTCGAAAAACCCCATGCCGCCGGTAGGCTGGTCATGATTGCGGGCAATTTTCCTGTCGACGAAGGCCGCCACCCGTCCGGCTGTCACTCCCCTGCCGTCAAGCAGTATCCACCTGATACATTCACCACTGCGAAACGATTTGTTAATTTTCGGGTCAAAAACCTTCTCCACGTCCTCATCGAGCGGGCGTATCCAGTTTTTTTCGTTCCTGTACAGGCGTACGGGAAGCATCAAAAACTCCTTCCTGGAATTTTTATCATTTACTTCAACAAGAGTATAGTTTTCCATAATCTACCGGGTTCAGGTGGGCAATGAGGCAAAGATATTAAAACTCCAATAAAGAAAACCCTTATCTTTGTGGCTCAAAATTATTTTCCTTTTCAACAACTTGATAAACCATACAGGCATTATGAACAAAGGACATATCAGGAATATTTTATGGGACTGGAACGGAACGCTTCTCAATGACATGAGTCTATGCATAGATTGCATGAACATACTCCTGGAAAACAGGTCAATGTCCAGGCTTGCACCTGACCATTACCGTGAAATATTTACATTCCCCATCAGAGACTACCTGGCAGGCATAGGATTTGATTTTTCAAAAGAAGCTTTTGAGATCCCCGCCGACGAGTTCGTGGTACTTTACAACAGGAGGTACCCGGAAGCCGATCTGTTCAGCGAAGTGCGCCCCACCCTCCTCCGGCTCAGGCAGCAGGGATATAAACAGTATATACTGTCAGCCCAGGAACAGACACTCTTAAACAGGCTGATCGAACATTACCGGCTCGGCGGGTTTTTCGGGGCCGTTACCGGCACAGCCGACAATTATGCACACAGCAAGGTAGAAGTGGGAAAGCTGATGATGAAGGATCTTAATCTCAAGCAATCGGAAAGCATAATGATTGGCGACACAATTCATGACCATGAGGTAGCAGCATCGCTTGGAATACCATGCATCCTGGTCTCCCATGGCCACCAGTCACCGGCACGCCTGCGCAGCACCGGGGCCCCGGTCATCGGGGGTCTTTCAGAAATATTCAGCCTCCTGGGTAATAACATCCCAAATCACTAGCGGAAATGACGGGTAACCCCGGGTTAAGAATGCCCGCATTTTTTTTCTTCTGGCTGTGGTCGGCAGCCATCCTGGTGGTTTCCGTTGCCCGGATACTTTTCCAACTTTTCGGGTATTCTCCTGGGTATTGCGGCGGCATGGACAATTTCCCGCTGCAAATCCGGAAAATGATCCGCATCAGCCTGCGGCAAATGCCATCCGGCCAGGATTGGTTATTATCTGTCTTTTGGTTTATGATCTGAATGTTTTTCAGTATCCCCGCCCGGCTGCCATTCTTCCCATGCAGGGATGAATGCCGGTTCGCCGGGTTTCGCCCGCGGCATAAGGCGGTCGATGAAGCCGGCGATTAAAGCGGTAAAGGGCAGCAAAAGCAAGGCGGCAGCAACATTGTAAAGTGTGTGGGCATTGGCAATCTGCCTTGGCAAAACCTCTGCCATCATAGCCATTTCATCGGGGCCGGGGGTGCTCCGGGGCGATATCTCAACTATGAAAGAGGCAAAAGGTGATATCCACCAGACGAAAACCAGCACTCCCACGATATTGAAAACCGTCACTGCCGCCGCCACCTTCCTTGCTTCGGTCCCTGATCCGGTAACGGCCAGCACTGAAGTGACCGCCGTACCGATGCTTGCACCGAAAAGCAGCGGTATGGAACACTCCAGGGATAACAGCCCCTGGGTTCCCAGTATTACAAGGATACCGGCAAAAGCCGCGCTGCTCTTGATAAGAGCAGTGAAAACAGCGCCTGCCAGTATCGCCGCAAAAGGATTTTCAAGCCTGACAAGCATTTGCAGGAAAGGCTCATAACTGCGCAGAGGCTGCAATGCTTCCGAGATGATATCCATCCCGAAAAACAGCAGGCCAAATCCAAGGATGATATCACCCGAATGCCTGAACTGGTTTCTACCGGACAAGCTGCGTAAAAAAAATCCAAGGGCTACAAATAACAGCGAAAAATCCGTGAGGCGGAAGGCAATGACCTGTGCAGTGACGGTGGCGCCTATGGCAGCCCCCAGCAAGACCCCGGGAGTCTGCCGGAACCTCATCATTCCGGAATTGACAAGGTCTGCCAGCATCGAATATACGGCGCTGCTGCTCTGGATCACCATTGTCATAAAAGCGCCCGGGACCAGTGCCTTTATGCGGTTTTTAGTCAGGCTTCCGGGTATCCGTCTCATCCTGTCTCCCGCCAGGCGGCGCATGCCCCTGCTCATGATTCCCAGTCCGAAAAGAAAAAGCGCCAGTCCCCCGGCAGCGCCGGCTGAAAAAAGCAGCAGCCAGTTCTGCCCCCGGGCATAAACAGTATAAAATTGCACATTTTCCTCGCCGGCAGAACGGATGCGTGCGATTAACCGGTATTCCCCTTCGGCTGAACCGGTCCTGAAATTTACGGCAGCCATGCCTGAAGAATCGGTGGTGACCAGCCTCCTGTCAAGCTGATAATTTTCACCCCCCGAAGGGTAGGCTGTAACCTCGAAGATTACCGGCATGCCGATTACAGGTTCCGATTTCTGGTTTACCACCCTGGCCCTCAGGGGGGCGGCCATCCCGTCTGTTTTGCTGTGCTGTAGCTCACCGGAATATCCCGGCTGCCCTTCAATCCGGGGTTTCAGCAAATAATAGGATGACCTCTCGCGGGCATCGCCATGATGCACATCGTTTTTTCTGCCGGTGACCTGC